>JBQGED010000402.1:0-6254 GCA_052039425.1 Sphingobacterium griseoflavum
GTCTGTTGATGTGACCGTCTGAACTGCACCGGTGTTTGCATCCCTCTCTATATCATCAGCTCTGATTTTATTGACAGTAAAAATATTGTCTCCATGACGGTCCCCGCCCCACAAAGCTCCCCCAATTGCTGCACCAAGCTCTTTTCTAAAATTGTTGTTGGCAATAACAATCCGCGCTTCGATCATCACCTGACGAATCGGGATATCAACCTGGTCGATAACCCTTCTGAACCCAGCAATCTTTTCCTCTGTATCGGTGAGGATGATGGAATTAGTGCGTTCATCCACGATGGCATGGCCGCGCTCAGAAAGTATGCTGCCAGTGGCGTTGCGATCTTGTGATGCTCGTGCCGAACCTCCACCAGCCCGACCTTGCTCACCGTATTGCGGAACGAAAAGGTCAAACAACTCACGCGCATTGGCATAGCGCACGCGGATGTATTCGGTGCGCAAAGGCGCCAATTCCTGAAGCTGCTTGCGCGTCTCCAGCTCCTGGCGCTCCCGCTCGGCGATCTCAGCAGCAGGTGCGACCATCAAAACGTTGCCAATTTGTCGCTTGTCCAGGCCTTTCGTTTTCAAAACCAGATCAAGCGCCTGATCCCATGGCACGTTATCCAAACGCAGAGTGATATTGCCCTTAACGGTATCGCTGGCGACGAGGTTCAATTGTGTCACATCGGCAATCAGCTGTAATACGCTGCGCACTTCAATATTTTGGAAGTTCAACGAGAGTTTTTCGCCCGTATAGGCAAACTGCGACTTTTTCTCTTCTACTTCTGCACGGGTAAGCGGTTTAACACTGATTACATATTCATTGTCAGCCTGGTAGGCCAAATAATCATATTCACCCGTCGCTTTGATCGAGAGGGAGGTACGCACATTATTGGATGTAGCGGACACCATTTTCACCGGTGTAGCAAAATCGCCAACATCCAATCGACGTTTCAATTCGTCTGGCAGAGCGGTTTGCATGAAGCTGACTTCGATACCACCTGCCACTTCCTCAACGTCAATACTTACACCGGGATTCGTCAACTGCACAATCACCCGGCCTTCACCTGAATCTCCTCGACGGAAATCAACGGAGGTAATCGCCGATTTGGAGCGGTCAAATGTATTTTTGGATCGCGAGGCGACCACCGGAGCACTGGTTGCTTCCGCGCTGCGGACTACATCGGATTCCGCGACTGAACTCTCTGCGCCCACAAGGACGACAAATTCGTTGCCTTCTCTGCGAGTGGTATAGGTGGCAAGCTTGTCCATATTGACGATCAATCTTGTTTTGCCGCCACTAGAGACTACTACCGCACTGGATATATCACCGATATCCATCGCAAATTTTTTCTGCTGAAGTGAATTATCTGTATTTTCGAAGTCCAAGACGATACGTGCTGGCTTATCGATGGTGTAACCGGCAGGATCTGCGGGAAGCTCGTCGAAACGCAGACGCAGTTCAACTTTTTCTCCTGGCAACTCTGCAAACTTGACATCTTGCAGCTCCGCCGCCCACGACAGCGCCGGTGCAAGGCAGGCACTCAGTAGAAACCCAGCGATCTTTTTATGTTGTACAAACATGCCAGTTATTCCTTCTCAGATAATTTCAAAGTGCGGGGGCGCTGCAGCCAGCCGCCGAGACCGTCAGATACAATCTCGATTAAGTCGAGTTGTGTCGCCGAGGCAGACACGATCTTGCCGTGATCTTTACCGAGGTAATTACCCACGGTGACACGGTTGATCCCACCCACACCATCTTTCACCAGTGCCCAGAAACGGCCATCTTTCTGTAAGGTTCCGACCATGGAGAGGGAATCAAACGCAAAGGTTTCCAAATATTCCTTCTCACGACCAAAGTCGGGTTTGATTTTGGGATCCGTGGACTGAACAATTTCCTTAACTTCCACAGGGGCATCAAAAGGACTACGCATGGCGGTTACGTTGTACACATACGCGTCATAGGTTCGCAAAGGCGGTAGAGGCTCGATTGCACCTTGAGGCTTTGCTTTAACTTCCGCCACGTAACCGCGCAAATCCGCATGATCATCGCCAAAGGAACAGCCGACAAGAGTTAGAAGGCCGCAAGAGGCAAGAACTATCCGCAACCGCGCAGGGCTTTTTATTAATGTTGTAACCATCCGCACTATTCCTGCTCTTTATATCTGTAGGTTTTGGCTTGAATGGTCATCTGAAGTTTGCCTGCCTTTTCGTCACGCTTGATGTCGAAATCGTGCAGGGTCACTATCCTAGGCATTCCAGCAACACCACTCACAAACGCGCCGAACTCGTGATACCCACCGGCGACTTTGATTTCGATGGGGAGCTCGACGTAAAACTCGGAGGCGATCTCAGGTTTCAGCGTGATGCTCTCAATATCCAGCCGACTGTCGATACCTTTTTCATCAATATCTTCAAGCAGACCAGGCACTTCCGTATCTTTCGGCAACTGCTTTTTCAGCGCATCAAAAGACTCTTCCATTTCAGCCATCTGCTGACGATATTTTTCCAGATTGGCCGCTTCATAGGCCTTTTTTTCGAAGGTCGATTTCAGATCAACTTCTTTTCGCTGCGCGCCTGCAAGCTCCATATTTTTGTCTTTCACGACAAGAAAATAGGCCCCGGCAACAATGACAGCACAAGCCAGCAGGCAAACAAAAATGCGCGCAGGTAATGGCCATACACCGATGCGCTCCCAATCGAGATCTGACAGATTAAGATTTTTTAGTTGATCCGCGTATTCAGACATTCCAGCCATGTTTAGGCACCACCTTCCGGTTTTTCGCTCGCAGGCAATACAGCATTGAATTGAAGAAAAAACTCAGATGCCTGCTCACCATATTTGCCTGATGCAGTGATCGATTTTAAATTCGGATTGGCGAACCACTCGGAATGGTCAAGGTTGCGCATAAAACTTGATACGCGGTTACTGGATTCGGTAACACCTTTAACCGACACAAGACCACCCTGGCGGGTCAGGTTCGTAAAAAACAAACCATCAGGAACAGCACGAACAATCTCATCAAAATAACGAACGATGGTAGGACGCGTACCCTGCAAATCCTGAATTACCTTCATACGGGCAATCAGTTGCTGACGTTTCTTCTTCAGCTCATTAATTTCCTGAACGCGTTTATCAAGCACGGCAATCTCATTTTGCAAAATCTGATTGCGCTGGTTTTGATTCTCGATAGAGCCGTCCACATAACGGACCCATCCGAATGCGACTATAACAGCCGCCACACAGACAACACCGAGCTGGGTGAGGAACTCTTTCTTTTTCTCCTGGCGATACTCTTCACGCCAGGGAAGGAGGTTAATTCTAGCCATCGAAATCAAAACTCCTCAGAGCCAAACCGGTTGCGATCATCAATGCGGGGGCATCATTCGCCAGGGCGGCAGAATTCACGCGGGACGATATAGACATATTAGCGAAAGGATTGGCAACGCTAGCGGAAGTACCCAGCTTTTCCTCAATTAATTCCGCCAACCCCGCCATGGATGCAACACCACCAGCTAACACTATATGGTCCACATCATTGTATTGACTGGAAGAAAAAAAGAACTGCAGTGAGCGGGTAACTTGCTGAACAACAGAGTCTTTGAAGGGATCGAGCACCTCGGGCTCATAATCATCGGGCAACCCGCCTTGTTTTTTGGCGAGGCCAGCCTCCTCTTCAGAAAGCCCATAACGCCGCTGAATTTCTTCCGTTAACTGGCGGCCGCCAAATAGCTGTTCGCGGGTATAAACCGTTCTACCATCAACCAAGACGCTAAGTGTCGTCATGGTCGAGCCTATATCTACGATCGCGACCACTTGGTCCTGCTGATCCGCCAACTGGTCGCGGATCAAAGCGAATGCGCGCTCCATGGTATAGGCTTCCACATCCACAACTTTCGGATGTAGATCCGCCAATTCCAGTACAGCCGCACGGGTCTCGACGTTTTCTTTTCGGCAGGCTGCTAGCAGAACTTTGACTTGATCAGGAGATTTATCTGAAACACCCTGGATGTCAAAATCAAGCGCGACTTCTTCAAGCGGGTAGGGAATATATTGATCGGCTTCGAGGGAGATTTGCAATTCCATGGCGTCTTCACTAAGTCCTGCCGGCATATCGATCATCTTAGTGATCACGGCAGATCCCGGCACGGCCACAGCGGCATCTTTAAGTTTGGAGCGAGAGGATTGCACAGTCGCTTTGATTGCCTGAGCGACCGCTTCCACATCATTGATATTTTTTTCCACCACCGAATTTGCCGGTAGCGCCCGAACCGCATAGTTCTCTACACGGAAGCCACTGCCTTGGCGACTCAACTCCAACATTTTGACTGTAGTGGAACTGATATCCAGGCCAAGCATCGGCTTTGTTTTTTTATCCAAAAAACTGAGAAGGCTCATTTTTCTATCTATTTCCACTACTTAGCTGATGTTTATGTTATAGCACTTTAACAAAAGGCTGCAACTTGAGGCCGTACGTGTAAAGTGTGAAAAAGGTCTTATAATAGCCAGCCTGCTGGGACGCTCCACAATCAGAAACCAACTAGACCAATTCAATGAATCTAAAAAACATATTATTGGTACTGTCCTGGATCCTGCTAACCGGCATAGGAGGTTCTTTTGCCGTTTTGGCCGGAACCCACTTATACCTTAGCCCATCTTTGCCATCTGTGGAGAGTTTGCGTGATATCCGCCTTCAAACTCCACTGCGTATTTATTCTAGTGATGGCAAGCTCATCGGTGAGATCGGCGAGATGCGCCGCACTCCCGTCAAGTTTCAGGAAATTCCTCAAGGCTACGTTGACGCCTTATTGTCAGCGGAAGACGCCCAATTCTACTCCCATCATGGTGTTTCGATTAAGGGACTTATGCGAGCATCTTCACAATTATTGATGTCTGGAGATATCCAGGGAGGAGGCTCCACAATCACCATGCAGGTTGCACGCAACTTCTTTCTTACAAACCGTCAGGAGTTCAAACGCAAATTTAACGAGATCTTACTCGCTTTGCGCATCGAGAGGGAACTGTCCAAAGAAGAAATTTTGGAGCTCTACGTCAACGTTATCTTCCTGGGCAATAGGGCTTACGGCATCCATGCCGCCGCTCAGGTTTATTACGGCAAAGACCTAGACCAATTGTCCATCGCCCAACTGGCTATGCTGGCAGGTATCCCAAAAGCCCCTTCAACCATAAATCCTTTAGCCAACGTCCGCCGTGCAACAGAGAGAAGAGACTGGATTCTCGGGCGCATGCTGGAGCTAGGAAAAATTGATGCTGTCACCTACCAGCAAGCCATCAATGAGTCTGGCGCCGCAAAATATCACGGCAGCAATCTCGATTTGAATGCATCCTATGTAGCCGAAATGGCACGCCGCACAGCTTTGGAAATGTTTGGACCCAAGGCCTACACCGACGGTTACCGGGTATATACAACTTTGGACAGCCAGTTACAGTCGGACGCAAGGGAAGCGGTGATCCTCGGCCTGCAGGACTATGACAAACGCCATGGCTACCGCGGCCCCGAACAAAAACTTCAGCCATCTGAAGAGATCGCGAAAGTTATCGCCAACGGTGTAGATGCGGACAATGAGCTGCTGAAAAACTGGTATAGCTCTCTCCAACAAAGCCTCGCCGAATTACCGGTTTACGCAGAAATGCGACCAGCAGCCATTATCGACATTACGGATAGCGAATTACGCTTTTTGTTGAACAGCGGTGAACAGGTAAAACTGCCGTGGGAGGGCGCATTAGCAGATTGGCGGCCTTATGTTTCCGTAAACCGTGTCGGCCCAAAACCGTCCAGCCCGCGCGATTTGTTTGAGGTGGGTGACGTTGTCCGCCTGCGTTATCAGGGTGAGAAATGGGAGCTGACCCAGATTCCTCAAGCGCAAGCCGCCCTGGTGACGCTCAATCCTCGCAATGGCGCAATTCTCGCCCTGGTTGGTGGATTGGATTTTCAACAGAGTAATTTCAATCGCGCAACTCAGGCACGGCGCCAACCAGGCTCAAGTTTTAAACCCTTCATGTATACAGCAGCATTGGAAAATGGCTACACCGCCGCGAGCATCATCAATGACGCACCTATAGTGTTTGAAGATGATCGTCAGGAAGCCGCATGGCGGCCCGAAAATTCCGGTGGCGATTTCCTCGGTCCAACACGCCTGCGCAAAGCGCTATACATGTCACGCAACCTTGTGTCCATTCGCCTTTTGCACAGCATGGGGATCGACCGGGCAATCTCCACTTTGGACCGATTTGGCTTCGA
>JBQGED010000403.1:0-3862 GCA_052039425.1 Sphingobacterium griseoflavum
CTGGCGCGAGTGCGGTGATCTACAGCATTATCGAAACGGCGAAAGCGAATGGCATAAATACCGATGCTTATTTAAAAATGCTGTTGGAGGAGTTGCCGAAACGGCAGCAGGGTCAAGCGATTGATGATTTAGCACCCTGGGCTTTTAAAGGATAGGTGTGGTTGGCCGGACGCTTACCTTGGACGATGGCGATTGGCCCAAAGCTGCTACCGCTGAGTGAGAGGATTCAAATTTTCGTCGCCGGATTGGCGGGAAGTTCGACTTCGCTCACTTCACTTGATTAGTCGCGAGAAGTGTTGCTCAAGCTCTCAATTCGCCTTTGGCAGGAGTGCATAATCTGCCACAGTGGTTGGGTGCGCTGGCTTACGACGAATAAGTTCCTCATTTGTGGACAAAAGTACTTACACAAACAAGCGCACCTTCATTGGACAAATATGTTTGGTGATATTGTCGAAATTGTCTCTCGTCGTTCGACAAAACAATGTATTCATCCGATACGGAGTCAACACCATGACAACATCTAAAATTGCTCTTCCCAAAATTGGTTCTCTTGAAGAATGGCATACGGCAAGGCGGGAGCTGCTCGCGAAGGAAAAGGAGGTGACACAGGCGCTGGACGCTTTGGCGGCGGAGCGGCGCAGGCTTCCAATGGTGCGCGTCGAGGACAAATACACATTTAGCGGACCGGAGGGAGAGGTTTCGCTTCCGGGTTTGTTTCAGAGTTATAGACAATTGATTGTCTATAGCGCCATGCTTGAACCGGGCGCGGAGCCATGCTCCGGTTGTTCCATGGTGATGGACAACATCGGCCATAACCTGGCGCACATTAATGCCAGGGACACGCGTTTTGTATTTGCCTCGCCCGCACCGCAGAGCGAAATTGTCGCGCTGCAAACGCGCATGAAATGGAATGCTCCGTGGTATACCGATCACCATCGTCGCTTTGCCGACGACTTTGATGCGGGGACGGGGTTTGCCGTGAATGTGTTTATTCGTGATGACCAGAACAATTTATTTCGCACATACTTCACCACGAACCGCGGCGGTGAAGTATTCGATACTCATTTTCGCTTGCTGGATCTTACGCCCTACGGTCGCCAAGAAACGTGGGAAGATTCCCCTAAAGGCTGGCCGCAAACCCCTCCTTACCAGTGGTGGCGGCTGCATGATGAATATGACACCGAAGCTGGAAATTGCTGCGGTAAAGGAAATTAAGGGGGCGGATTTATTTTAGTAAATCAAGACGTCAGAGTACTTGAGATTTTTTCCCGATTACCGTCATTCCCGCGAAGCGGGAATCCATTTAAGCCAAAGCTTCGAAAATATGGGTCCCCGCTTTCGCGAGAATGACAAAGTCTTGCCACTCATGTGCACGATCTACATGAGCATCAGAATGCAAAAAATCGAATATGGTACGAACCAAAAAGAGAGTTGGACTTCGCTCACTCCACTTGATTTGTTGCACGTAAAAGATCTCAAAACAACCTTATAGATCACCCACTTTATCCAGCCAGAAAACGCCTCGATCACTCATAGATGCCAGCGGAAGCGCGCAGTCATCCGCGAATTGGCACTATTGCTGCAACGAATTGGCTTCCCTCCTCCAGCACTCCGTAAACAGTGGCTGATACGCAATCAACTTCGACCAGAGCAATACTTCGAGGCTCCTAAAGATGCATATCCACTCGATTAATATCGCCCAGACGCGTGAGCTTGCGACGCGTGATGGCTTGATAGAAACGGGAATCGTAAAAACGCCGATCCAAAGTTCCGTGCGGGCTCATCGGCTAGGACTGGAGGGTGATTACATCTGCGATAAAACAGTGCACGGCGGCGAAGATCAGGCGGTGTATTTGTACAGTCTTGAGGAAAATGAGTGGTGGGCACATACGCTGGGGCGAGAGATGCAGCCGGGTACCTTTGGTGAAAACCTGACGCTGGCCGGATTTGATAGTCGTGAGTGTCGCATCGGCGATCGCCTACATATCGGCGAGCTGATCTTGGAAATCAGTGCGCCTCGCACACCCTGCTACAAGTTGGCGATGCGTATGGGTGATAGTGGTTTTGTGAAGACATTCTTCCAAGCTCAACGACCCGGAGCCTATGCTCGGGTGATTCGAGAAGGCAGCATCACCGTCGGCGACACCGTATTGATACAAAAAACGCCTCACGACTACTGCAAGACGCTCGATGTTTTTATTGAGTGGAATAAGAAAAATAAGTCGCGAGAAGCGTTACTCAAGGCTCTCAATTCGCCTATGGCGAAAGTGCACAAAGGTAAGCTGCAACAGTGGTTGGACGCACTTGCTCACGAAGAATAGATAAAAAATCGATGAAGCGACAGGCGCCCAAAACAAGGGAGAAACTTTGCCTTCCCTTAAACCTCTAATAAAACTAATCCCCCAGAACTTCGAGGTGCATAATGGCCGGTGGCTGGACTCGCGATGGCGCCGTTCAGGATCAGATCGACGCAAGCGTTGATGATGCAGTAAAGAAAGCTCGCAGCCTTATACCCAGCGGTAAGAGCCTCACCCACTGCGAGGAATGCGGCGCAGCTATACCCGACGCACGGCAGAAAGCAGTGCCGGGCGTGCGTTTATGTGTGACGTGTCAGTCCGAGCTGGATGAGGAGCTGAAGAAGACCAACGGCGGGATAAATCGCACAGGGAGTAAGGATAGTCAGTTGCGGTGATGGTGGCGGGCAAATGCGTTAACGCTAGCCCGCTTGTTTGTTAGCCCGCCTACTTATAAGCACAACTCCGATATCTTGACACCAATACCTCTTTCCCTCCCCCTTTCATTTCTTGACACGCCCCTAATCGCGGACAATAATTATCCGCGATAAAGACCGCCGCCCCTGATTCATGGTCACCGTTAAACAATTGGAGCTTCACAATGCAAAGACTCAATTACTTCTCATTAGCTATGCCAGCCTTTCAGCATTTAGGCGCGATCGATCAATACTGTAAGAAAAGTTCTATGGATCAGACCATAATGCGGCTGGTCCAGATATATGCATCTCAGCTCAACGGCTGCGCATTTTGTGTAGACATTCATTGCAAAGAAGCTAAGATTGCCGGCGAACGGGAATTGCGAATTTACCATGTGCCAACTTGGGAAGAATCGCCGTTGTTTAACGAAAAAGAAAAGTTGGCTTTCGAGTGGACGAAGGCTGTAACTCTAATTAATAAAGGGCCCGTATCCGACGATCTCTTCGAAAGAATGCAAAAGCAGTTCAGCGATCAAGAAATCGTAGATCTCAATATGCAGATTGCGTTTATTAATATGTTCAATCGTTTCGCAGCTACATTTAGATCAGTCCCAGGTGAGCGAGATAAGATATTGGGGTTGCACAGAGCAAATCTTTCATGATTTTAGGCAATCAAGTTGAGTGGGCACTTCACTGCGTCATGATTTTGGCCAGCGTTCCAGAGGGGAAGCGTTTGAATTCTCGTGCGCTGGCAGAATTTCACGGCGTTCCCAAGGAGTACCTTTCAAAATGCTTACAAATGCTGTCTCACGCAGGCCTGGTTCATACTACTCCGGGCCCATACGGTGTCTATAGTCTGTCCAAACCGGATAACTCGATTTCATTTTTAGATGTCGTCGAAGCCGTAGAAGGAAAAGCGAAGACGTTCAAATGCAATGAAATCCGCAGAAACAATCCCTGCCTGGCAAAGACTGATCGAAAGTTTTCGAGCCTGTGTGCAATTGCAGCAATCATGTATGATGCTGACGAGGCTTGGAGACAGGCACTTCGAGCCAAAAAAATATCCGATATCACCGACCATTTGGCAGCCGGTGTCAGCAAAGAAACTATGAATAATTTTGTTAAATGGATTGAAGAAAATTAGATCATTTT
>JBQGED010000404.1:0-3746 GCA_052039425.1 Sphingobacterium griseoflavum
CGGGCAATTTCCAGTTGAATATCCAGATCATTCGGCGCCAGCTCCTGAGCGGACGACTGTGCAGCCAATGCTTCAGCCAGGCGGCCGTCGAATCTCAACACCAATCCATAGTGAAACCAGAGTTCTGCATCTCCGCTCTGCTGCTGCAGCAATTGCGCGAATAGCGCAGTGGCGGTGGCGTAATCACCGCGATTTTTTGCCGCGAAGGCCTCTTCCCGCGTCGATGTCGCAGCTGACGCGCCCATTACGCAGAACAATAGCGTGGCAAGTAGAATCCTCACGCGTTTTGACTTCGCTGCATAATGCCGTTGACTCTGGCCACCACCTCATCGGTATCAAAGGGTTTGGTGATGTAATCGTGCGCGCCGCTTTCCAAGCCCAGCAGAATATTTTCCTGCTGCGATTTCGCGGTCAGCAGAATGACCGGAATTTTTTTCAGAGCCTCCTCTACCTTCATCTGCTTCAACACATTGATACCACTCATACCGGGCATCATGATGTCCAGTACCACCAGGTCGGGATGCTCGGACTTGATTCTCTGCAAGGCTTCGGGGCCGGATTTAGCGGTGATGACCGTAATTCCATTACGATGAAAGCGGTGGGATAAAAGCTCGCGGATCAATTCATCATCATCGGCGATAAGAATTTTATTTTTCCGACTGACCAGTTGATCGGTGATGCGACTGATCAGATCCGCCAACTCGAAGGGTTTGGTGATGTAATCCGCCGCGCCGAGGGAAATCGCCTCAATAATACTTTCGTCCTCATCGCGCCGGGTCAACATTACCACCGGAATGTTCTGTGTCGCCGGAGTGGCCTTAAGTTTTTTCAGGACATCAAGACCGTTTACCTTGGGCATATTGACATCGAGAAGAATAAGATCCGGCTTCTCGGCATCCGCATGCATGGCACAGCTTTTAATGATTTCCAATACCACTGAGCCATCGTTGGCCTGCATGATATGGCAGCTGGTGCGGATGAATTCATTTACCAGCAGTTCTCGCACCAGGTCATCGTCGTCCGCCACCAATATTGTGTGGCGGTTGTTTAACCTATTCGGCACTTCCTGCGAAAAAACCTCGGTATCTGCAGTGCGTTCCGCAAGTGCTTTGTGCATCTGCAGACGCAGCGTGTGCAAAGATTTGCGTACGGCTTCGGAAGCCAGGGTTGCTTGACCTGCTTTGGCGCGATCAAACTCCTGTTCTGCAGCCGCCGCTGCAGAACTCAACTCCGCAAAACCAAATGTTTTAGCTGATCCCGCAATTTTATGTACACGCATTTGCACATCGGCGAGATCGGCGGTATCCACATGACCCTGGGTTAAGCCGTCGATAAACAGCTCATAGATGGGCGACCACTCGGCTAATCGGGATAGAAATTTCTGCTTGATAGCAGCGAAGCGCTCGTTGTGCTCCATCGGAGCCCCCTCAATCTCATGGATGCGGATTTTTATTTTTGCTATTCAGTAGAGGTTCAATTGAATAAAGATTAGAGGCTCAGAAGCCAATTGTCAGGAGAGTTTAAAGATGAACTTTTGCAAAGATAAATTCGCAATGCTTGAGCAGTACTTTTATTCTTTAATAATCGATGAAACTTCTATAAAACACGCCAACAGAATGTTAGACGCGAAAATGGGAGACCACTTACGGGAAATCCAGCGGGAATTGTTGCTCAGCGGATTCTCCGGTAAATCGTACGACCTAGGGAAACAAACCGGTCGCTGATGTTATGCAGATTTTCCGAATGCCCAATAAATAACCGACCTCCCGAATCCAGAATATCGGCGTAACGATCGAATAATTTCATCTGCGTTGCCGCATCGAAATAAATCACCACATTTCGGCAAAAAATCACATCGAAAGAATCTTTCATCGGCCAGGAGTGCAGCAGATTAAGCTCTTTGAATGTCACCAGATCACGCACGTCTGCGCGGATCACTCCAGCATCAACAAATTTTTTGTACTGCGGTGGTATGTTCACACAGCGCTCATGCGCATATTCGCCCTGGCGCGCTTTTTCCAGCACGGTGGAATCCAGGTCCGTTGCGAGAATTTTCACGTCCCAATGTTGCAAAGCCGGAATGGATTTCACCACCATCGCCAGAGAATACGGCTCCTCGCCAGTGGAACAACCTGCCGACCATATGCGAATGCGCCTGTTTTCCTTAGTGCTGATTAGCTCTGGAAAAACAGTATTTTTCAAATAATCGAAGTGGTGATTTTCGCGGAAAAATGCGGTGAGATTGGTGGTAATGGCGTTGATGAATTCCCTGGTTTCCGCCGAATCGTGTTGTGCCAATAAATTGCAATACTGGTCAAAATCGCGAAATTTGAGCACGCGTACGCGCCGTGCCAGTCGGCCATAGATCATATTCTGTTTGTGATCAGATAATTTAATTCCCGTCAGCTCGTAGGCGAGCTGTTGCAGCTGACGGAAATTTTTTAAGGACATCGGAAATTCGCGATCGTCCACCACGCCAGGAAGCAAATTCGGCTTATGAGAAAATGTGGTCATGGTTCACAGAGTTGCGCGGACATTATTATGATTGCCTGCCGAAATCCCGCTCTATTGCTCCACAGGTCTCTGTCCCGCCTCGGCGCGTCTTTGCACAGTCTGATTAAACCATTCATCCAACATTTTTTCTTCTTTGCGACTGAGAACACGCTGCTCGTCCGCGCGCACCCGCGCAACCAGTTCATGCAGCGCCCGGCGTTTCAGGTGGGCGATGCGCCAGTCTTTCTGTTTGGTATCGGCAATGGATTTGCGGCGTTCGACTATTTGTTGCTGCTGGCGCACCGCTTCCGCGAGTTGCTGTAAAAAGCTGCGCTGCTGAGCGATATCCTGAGCGCGCATGCGCATGGAAGGTTGTGTAAAGGCGGTTTCATAATCTTGATAATAGCGCTGCAGATCGGCCATTTTTTCCTGATCGTCCTGCCATAAACGCCGCGCCATCTCAAATGCCTCCGCGGCTTTATTTTCCGCACGCTCGGCAATGTCCAGCACCATGTTTAATCGTTTTGACCGGCTCATAAAACGGCTTCGCCTGTATTACGCGGGTATATGCGTAATAAAAAAGATGGAGTTAGCGCGCGCCCGGCGGCTTTTTCGGTGGCGCTGCACGGGGTGGCTCCTGGGTTTTCATTTTCGCCCCTGCGTCCTGCCCCGCAGCCAACAAGGTCTGCAGGTTATTGACACTCTCCACCAGCGGTGCCTTTTGCTGAATTCCCTGGCTGACAAACTGCACCAGGTGGGGGTAGCGCTCGATGGCGCGGTCCGTCACCGGGTCGCTGCCGGGACTGTATGCTCCTATGGCGATCAAGTCCTTGTTCTGCCGGTAGCGCGCCAGCAATTGTTTGAACTGCAGCGCGCCTTTTAAATGACCTTCGCTGACCACGCTGGGCATCACCCGGCTGATGGAGGCTTCGATATCGATAGCGGGGTAAATCCCCTCCTCCGCCAGTTGCCGCGACAAGACCACGTGGCCGTCGAGAATGGCGCGGGCGGAATCCGCAATCGGATCCTGCAGGTCGTCACCCTCGGTTAATACAGTATAGAAGGCGGTTATGGATCCGCCTCCCTTAGCGGCATTGCCCGCGCGCTCCACCAATTCCGGAATCCGGGCGAAAACCGACGGCGGATAACCCTTTGTTGCGGGGGGTTCGCCAATGGCGAGAGAGATCTCCCGCTGGGCCTGGCCGTAGCGGGTGAGCGAATCCATCAGCAGCAATACGCTGGAACCCTGATCG
>JBQGED010000405.1:0-4742 GCA_052039425.1 Sphingobacterium griseoflavum
TGAACCAGATGGCCAGCAATCTTACCAACCAGGTGCGGAACATCGCGGAAGTAACAACCGCCTTTGCAAAAGGGGATCTTAGCCGACAGATCACGGTGGACGTGAAAGGTGAAATTCTTGAGCTGAAAAATACCATCAACACCATGGTGGACCAGCTCAATGCCTTCGCCTCCGAAGTGACGCGGGTAGCGCGGGAAGTGGGTACGGAAGGGAAACTCGGCGGTCAGGCGCGGGTGCCCGGTGTCGCCGGTACCTGGAAAGACCTGACCGACAATGTGAACGTGATGGCACACAACCTCACCGATCAGGTGCGCGGTATCGTGAAAGTCGTAACCGCCGTGGCCAACGGCGACTTGACGCAAAAGCTCACCGTGGAATCCAAAGGTGAGGTGGCGGCGCTGGCCGACACCATCAACAGCATGACGGACACACTGGCGATCTTCGCCGACCAGGTAACCACCGTAGCCCACGAAGTGGGCGTGGAAGGACGCCTCGGCGGCCAGGCCAACGTGCCCGGCGCCGCCGGTACCTGGAAAGATCTCACCGCCAACGTAAACCTGCTCGCCGCCAACCTGACCACCCAGGTGCGTGCCATCGCCGAGGTTGCCACTGCCGTAACCACCGGTGACCTCACCCGCTACATTCAGGTGGACGCCAGCGGTGAGGTGGCGGACCTGAAGAACTACATCAACGCCATGATCGGCAACCTGCGCAAAACCACAGAGCGCAATACCGAGCAGGACTGGCTGAAAACCAACCTCGCCAAGTTCAGTCGCGTGATGCAGGGCCAGCGGGATCTGACGACCGTTGCGCAGATGCTTTTGTCCGAGTTGGCGCCTCTGGTGGAGGCCCATCTAGGCGTTATGTACGCCATGGTGGAGACCGAAGGCGGTTACCGTTTGCGCCAGCTCGCGGCCTACGCCGACCACCTCGGCGACGAGCACCCGGTGCGCGAATATCGCTTGGGCGAGGGTTTGGTGGGCCAATGCGCCTTGGAGCGCCACCGCCTGATCATCTCCGATGGCGGTCAGCATGCGTTGCGCATCTCCTCCGGTCTGGTGGACGTGATGCCGCGTATGGTGATGATCCTGCCGGTGCTGTTCGAGGGGCACGTCAAAGCGGTGATCGAGCTCGCCTCGCTGAAGGAATTTAATGCGTCACACACCGCCTTTCTGGAGCAGCTCACCGATATCGTCGGGGTTGTACTCAACAACATTGAAGCGACCATGAGGACGGAGCGACTGCTGTCACAGTCGCAGCAGCTCGCCACGGAATTGCAGACACGCCAATTCGAGTTGCAACAAACCAACGAAGAACTCGCACAAAAGGCGCAATTGCTCGCCGCACAGAACGCCGAGGTGGAGCGCAAAAATCAGGAGATCGACCAGGCCAAACGCGCGGTGGAGGAAAAAGCCGCCGAGCTTGCCCTCACCTCCCGCTACAAATCCGAATTCCTCGCCAACGTCTCCCACGAACTGCGCACGCCACTGCACAGCATTCTGATTCTCGGCGAGCAATTAGCCGAGAACGTGGATGGCAATCTCAGCCCGCGCCAGGTGGAATTTGCCAATACCATCCATTCCGCTGGTACCGATTTGCTTAACCTGATCAGCGATATTCTCGACCTGTCGAAGATCGAATCCGGCACGGTTACGGTGGAGTGCGAAGAATTACCGTTTGCCAATCTGCGCGAAACCGTGGAGCGCAATTTCCGCCACCAGGCAGAGACGCGCAAGCTCGCGTTCATCACCGAGTTCGGCAGCAATCTGCTCGGCCGCTTTATTTACACCGACCCGAAACGCCTGCTGCAGGTGTTAAAGAATCTGCTTTCCAACGCCTTCAAATTCACCGAACAGGGCGGCGTTCAGCTGCGAGTGGATGCGGTGAAATCCGGTTGGACGCAAGGCCATCCGGTATTGGACACGGCGGAGACCGTTGTGGCCTTCTCGGTATCCGACAGCGGCGTGGGCATTCCGCTGGATAAACAAAAGCTGATTTTCGAAGCCTTCCAACAAGCGGATGCCGGCACCGCACGGCGCTACGGCGGCACCGGCCTTGGTCTCGCCATCAGCCGGGAACTGGCCCAACTGTTGGGTGGCGAAATCCGCCTGCAGAGCGCTCCCGGTCAAGGCAGTACCTTCACTCTGTACATCCCGCTCAACTACGGGGACCCCGCCACTCGCCTGCCGCAGCTGCGCAACAAAACCCACAGCGAAAACACCCACCAACCCGTACTAGTGGCTGCGCGTATCGACGAAGTGAACGACGACCGGGAGAGCATCAAGCCCGAAGACAAAGTTCTGCTCATCGTCGAAGACGATCCTCACTATGCGCGCATCCTGCTCGACTTGGCGCGGGCACAGGGCTTTAAGGGAATTTTGGCCATGCGCGGCGCAGACGCGCAGCCCCTGGCGCGACAGTTCAATCCGGTGGCGGTGTCGCTCGACATTTTCTTGCCGGATATGACCGGTTGGACGGTGCTCAGCCACTTCAAACAGAATCCGGAGACCCGTCATATTCCGGTGCAGATCATCACCGTGGACGAGGAGCGCCAACACGGCCTCGCCCGTGGCGCCTTCGCGTATATCAACAAATCCGCCAGCTCCGAGCGTATCGGCGATGCACTGACGAAGCTACGCGCTTTCTCTGGGCGGCGACAACGCCGCCTGCTGATCATCGAAAGCGCCGAAGCGGGTCAAATGGTGGAACTGCTCAACTACCCCAATGCGGAGATCCAGGTCGCTAACAACGTCACAGATGGGCTCGCCGCCATGCGTGCCACGCCTTTCGATTGCGTCGCCCTGGATCTGCTGCTACCGAATGAGGCCGGTTATGAATTGCTCGCCGATATGCAGCGCTACGTCGAGCTGCGCAGCGTGCCTATAGTGGTGGCCTGCCCCACCGATCTGCCCCACGAAGAAGAGGAATACCTGCGCAGCCTGACCAAGAGCCTGGTGTTGCGCTACGCCCGTTCACCAGAGCGCCTGCTGGACGACACGGCGCTGTTCCTGCACTACCCGGTCAGCGAACTGCCACCCGCAAAGCAACAGATGTTGCAAAAACTCAACGAGAGCGATGAGGCACTGATCGGCAAAAAAATCCTGGTGGTGGACGACGACGTGCGCAATATCTTCGCCATATCCAGCATTCTGGAGCGCCACCATATGCAGGTGCTCACCGCCAACAACGGCCGCGATGCCATAGGTCAGATCGAGCGCACTGAGGATCTTGCATTGGTGCTGATGGACATCATGATGCCGGAGATGGATGGCTATACCACCATGCGGCAGATACGCGCCCAGCCGCAATTTCAGATCCTGCCGATCATCGCTCTTACCGCCAAAGCCATGAAAGGCGACCGGGAGAAATGTCTGGAGGCTGGAGCCTCGGATTACATCTCCAAACCGGTGAGTAACCAACAACTGGTTGCCTTACTGCGCGCATGGCTGCACCGCTGATGAAGGCTGCATCCGTGTCGCGCAACAACGGGAAAGTCGCCATGACACCACAAGACGTCAAGATTCTCCTGGTGGACGACAAGCCCGAGCGCCTACTCAGTTACGAAGTGGCTCTGGAAACCCTCGGCCACACCATGGTGCGGGCGCAGTCCGGCACAGAGGCACTGGGAAAACTGATGGAAATGGAGTTCGCGGCGATTTTGCTGGATGTCAGCATGCCGGATATGGACGGCTTCGAAACCGCCGAGCTGATTCGCAACCACCCGCGCTTTGAAGAGACACCGATTATCTTCGTAACCGGCCTGCACGTCACCGATCTCGATCAACGCAAAGGCTACGCCATGGGCGCGGTGGATTATGTGCAGATCCCGGTGATTCCAGAAATTCTTCGCGGCAAGGTGCAAGCCCTGGTGCAGCTGTATATGCAACGCGCCGAGCTCACACGACTCAACCAGAAGCTCGCTCTGGCAAATGCCGAGCTGGCCAAAGCTCATGAGGAGCTCAAAGCGCAAAATATGCGCGAGCTGCAACAGCTCAACCAGACGCTGGAACTGGCCAACGCCGAATTGACCGCCGCCAACAATCGCCTCACACGGGAGATCGCCGAGCGCGAGCGCGCTGAACAGGCCCTGTCGCAATCCATGAAGCGCAAGGACGAGTACATCGCCATTCTCGCGCACGAACTGCGCAATCCTCTCTCCGCCATTCACAATGCGGTGATGGTGATGCAGATGCCCTCGGCATCCGACCAGCAACAGTCCTGGGCGCACGAGCTGCTGCAGCGGCAGGTTAAACATCTCACCTGCTTGATGGACGATTTACTGGATGTGTCGCGCATTTCCAACGGTCGGATTCAGTTGCACAAGGAGGTGGTGGACCTGTCCCAAGTGGTCCGTCATGCCGCTGAGAGCGTATCGCCGCTGCTGAAGAAACATCGCCACGACCTGCGCCTGAGCTTACCCGACGAAAGCTTCTATGTGGAAGGCGACACCGTGCGCCTCACCCAGATATTGGGCAACCTGCTCACCAACGCAGCCAAATATATGGACGACGGCGGTCGAGTGGACTTGGTGCTGGAACGGGCCGGGGAAAACAGTGCGTGCATCCGGGTGCGCGATCACGGCGTCGGCATTCCGGAAGATTTGTTGACTAAGGTTTTCGATTTATTCGTGCAGGCCCCCTCCGCCCTGAACCGGGCTCAAGGCGGTCTGGGTATAGGGCTCGCGCTGGTCCGCGCCCTGGTAGACCTGCACGGCGGCAGCGCTTATGCCACCAGTGCCGGCC
>JBQGED010000406.1:0-4887 GCA_052039425.1 Sphingobacterium griseoflavum
AATCACGTCGGCACCCTGACGTTGATCGATGGCCGCATGAGTTTTTGCTATTTATCAACATGGATGCTACAGCCACGGGCCATGGCTTTGTCGGCCTCTTTGCCCTTGCAAGCGGAGCCATTCGACGATCAGCAAACGCGCCCATTCTTTGCGGGCCTATTGCCAGAGGGACAGATGCGCCGCCTGCTGGCAAAGCAGTTCCAGGTGTCGAGCCAGAATGATTTTGCGCTATTGGATCACATAGGTGGCGAATGCGCCGGGGCCGTAACCTTGCTTGCGGCGGGGCAAACTCTGGCAACGCCTTCCCACGATGATGAAGTCCAATGGCTAAATGACGATGAAGTCGTCGCGATTCTGGATGAACTGCCGCACCGCCCTATGCTGGCGGGCAAAGATGGGATGCGACTTTCGCTGGCCGGCGCTCAAGACAAACTACCGGTGATATTTGACGGCGCCCGCATCGGGCTACCGCTGAACGGGACGCCCAGTTCGCATATTTTGAAGCCCTCTATACAAGCGGTTGAAGACAGCGTGATTAATGAGGGGTTTTGCATGGCGTTGGCTGAAGCCATGCAGCTGAAGCCGGCAAAAGCAAACGTCCACCAAGTGTTGGATCGCTCTTTCTTGCTGGTGGAACGTTACGACCGAATGATCGATGCTCAAGGACAGCGACAACGTCTTCATCAAGAGGATTTTTGCCAAGCGCTCGGCGTAATCCCGGAAATGAAATACCAGAACGAAGGCGGGCCAGATTTGGCTCGATGCTTCGAATTGGTCCGCAGTGCCACGCGCCCTAGTGCGCCGCAGATCCTGCGCTTGCTCGATTGTGTGATTTTCAACGCACTGATTGGTAATCACGATGCACACGCCAAAAATTTTTCTTTGCTGTATCCAAATAAAGAAAAAAACAAAACGCCAGTTCTGGCACCGTTTTACGACCTATTATCGACCGCGGTGTACCCGACTCTGACACAAAAGATGGCCATGAAAATCGGCAGTAAATACAAGTTCGGTGAAGTTCAGGCGCGGCACTGGGAACAATTTGCGGAAAGTGTTGGACTAGCCAAGGCGCAGACCAAAAAACGCATCTTGGCGCTGGCAAACTCTCTACCGGCTGAGGCCCGCCGACTTCAATCCGATCCACAGCAAGGCTTTGCGAGAAACGTATTGGTTGAGCAAATAACAGACTTAATTGAACAGCGTTGCGCGCTTACGGTTAGACGGCTCAACAATCCCACTTCCGGGAATGATGCTGACAAGCAACAAGGATACCCTCTATGACCAAAATTATCGGCCTCACCGGCGGCATAGGTTCCGGAAAAAGTCTTGTCGCTGCGCGTTTTGCGAAGTTGGGCATTACCGTGGTGAATGCGGATACAGTCGCGCGGGAGGTCGTGGCTAACGGGGAGCCGGCGCTGGGTGCGATTCGGACGCATTTTGGTGAGGATATTGTTCTGCCCAATGGCGAGCTGGACCGGCGCAGATTGCGCGGGATTATTTTTAATGATCCCGCGCAAAAAAAATGGCTGGAGGATTTGCTGCATCCGATTATCCGTTTGCGCATTATTGATCAATTGCACGCGTCGATAAGCCCCTACGCGATTTTGGAATCACCACTGTTATTGGAAACGGATCAGCATTTATTAGTGGAAAAAATCATTGTGGTGGACGTGGATGAAGCGACGCAGATTGCCCGGGCGAGCGCGCGGGATGGCGCCGATGTGGAACAGATTAAACGGATTATTGCGAGCCAGATGCCGCGCGCGGAGAAATTAAAAAAAGCGGATTTTGTGATTGATAACAGCGGCAGTGCGGAGGCGACATTTGTGCAGGTAGGGGAGCTGGATAAAAAGTTGAGGGCTTGAGTTTTTTCCTTCGACAAGGTCAAGGACCGACCATCAACTGGTAAAGCCGGCCCCTGAGGCTATCGAAGGGAGGGGAAGCATTACAAGCTATTCACAAATCTCTCAATATGCCCCTGCAAATACCGATCACCACCGGCCAGCGATTGCGCTCTTGAGGCCAGTTCCCGGGCTTTGTTGAGGTTGCCGTAACTGGCGGAGAGACGGGCGAGTTCGAACCAGAGGTAGGCGTTATTGGGTTCGATGCGCAGACCGCGTTCAAGGGAGGCTTCGGCCTGGTCGTAGTCGCCGGCGTAGGCGTAGTTCATCGCCTGGTCGTAGAGGGTTTGTACTGCGGTGTTGTCGGAGACTTGGCTGGCGGAGTAGCCAGTGTCGCTGCTGGTACTGCTGTCGCTATCAAGGGTACCTGGAGTATAGCTGGCGCAGCCGGAGGTCATACCCAGCAGGGCACACAGAATCAAAGGTTGAATGGCTTTCATGCGAATCCCCGAGTGTCGTAGAGGGGCGGCATCTTAACACCGCCCCGGCGGATTAACGCAAAATCCGCTGCCACCATTTCTTAGCCTTGCTGGTAGTGGTGTAGCTACCGCTGCAACTCACTTCCAGCTCCGGCTCTGAGCCTTGCATAAACGGCAGTTCCACCGCTTCCGTACAGGATTCCCTCACTCTGGCCCCCATGTCGCGATGGGTGGCGAGGTAGGTCACACCCGGCGGCTCCGTCTGCGGCACCGGCTTGGGGTGCAGCTGCGCCATGATTTTGGCCCAAATGGGCAGAGCGCCAGTGGCGCCAGTGAGGCCGGTGGGTTCGTTCTTGTCGTTGCCGACCCACACCACGGCGACGTAATCGCCACTGAAGCCGGCAAACCAGCTGTCGCGCAGGCCGTCGGTCGTGCCGGTTTTACCGGCGATACGCAGGGATTCCGGTAGGGTCGATTTCATCGACTTCGCCGTACCCTCTTCCACCGCCAACTGCAGAGCGCGGGTGAGCAGGTGCACGGACTGGGTTGAGGTCACTTGTTGCACGTCGATGGCATAGCGCTTGAGCGGTCTCCCCTCCATGGTCAACACTTCCCGGATGGCGCGCAGTGGGACGCGGAAACCGCCAGCGGCGATGGTCTGATACATCTGGGCCACTTGAATCGGCGGCAATTCCGCCGCGCCGAGAAAAGTCGCCGCGTACGGCTTGAGTGGCTCTTCCACGCCGAGGCGCTGGGCAGTCTGCAGAACGGAATTCACTCCCAACTCCAGGCCGAGACGGGCGGTGCTCACGTTGTAGGAATTGGCGAGCGCCTGCCACAGCGGGACCTGACCGTGAAATTGCTTGTCGTAGTTGCGCGGTTCCCACATCTGGTCCATGCCGCGCTCCTGATATTGCAGCGGGCTGTCGTCCAGCAAGGTGGTGAGGGTATAGAGCTCCGGCTGTTCCAGAGCGGTCAAAAAGATCGCGGGCTTAAACAGCGAGCCAATAGGACGGCGTGCATCAAGGGCGCGGTTGAAGCCTTCAAATGCCGAGCGGCGGCTGCCGATCACCGCCAATACTTCTCCCGTCTGAGGCACACTCACCACCACCGCGCCGTCCAACCAACCCGCCGCCAGCTTATAGCTCTTCTCCAGTTGGGTGAGCTGATCGGCCAAGGTTTTTTCCGCGGTCTGCTGCACCAGCGGGTCCAGGGTGGAGAAGATGCGCAGACCTTCGCTGCGCAGATCTTCCTCCTGATAGTCGCGGCGCAACTGCCGGAACACCAGGTCGAGGAAGGCAGGATAGTTGGACATGCCCGCGCTGGCAGAGCTGGTGACATCCAGCGGCTGGGCGATGGCGGCCTCGAATTCCTTAGGCGTGAGATAACCCTGGGTGCCGGTTTCCGCCAGCACCAGATTGCGCCGCTCCAACGCGCGCTCGGGATTGCGCCTGGGGTTGTAATAGGTGGGCCCTTTCAACATGGCCACCAGCAGCGCCGAGTGATGGGGCTTGAGCTGCTCCACCGAGCGGCCGAAATAAAACTGGCTCGCCAGCCCTACACCGTGAATGCCGCGAGTGCCGTCCTGGCCGAAGTAGACCTCATTGAGGTAGGTCTCGAGTATGTCGTTTTTGTCGTAATGCAGCTCCAGCAGGATCGCCATGAGCATTTCATTGGCCTTGCGCTTGAGGGTGCGCTCGGGCGTGAGAAAAAAGTTTTTCACCAGCTGCTGAGTGATGGTGCTGCCGCCCTGCACACCCCGGCCGGTTGCCGTGGACACCGCCGCACGCAACAAGGCTTTGGGATCGACGCCTTGGTGGTGGTAGAAGCGTTTGTCTTCGATGGCGATAAGCGCATCAATGAAGTGGCGCGGTACTTGGCTGTAACGCACCAGCTGGCGGTCTTCGTTGTTGTTGGTATAGATGCCGCCGATGGAGATTGGCTCGAGGCGGAACAAGTCGAGGGGCTGCCCGCTGGTCTCTTCGCGCACGTCGTCCACCTGGTCGCCGCGGAAGCTGACGCGCACGCGCTGACTCGCCTGCGGACCGTCCCAGAACTCAAAGGGGCGGCTTTGAAATACCACATAGACCGGCGTGGAGACATACTCTCCCGGCGCGCGCACCTGGGTGACCTTGGCAAAACCGAGGAGATCCAACTCCCGGCGCAACTCAGCCAGGGTCATAGTTTTGCCGGGGAAAATTTCCAGCGGGCGAGCGTACACCCGCGCCGGCAGTGCAAAACGTTTGCCTTCGAATTGACTGCGCACAATCTTGTCCAAGTGCACGCAGTACACCCCCAGAGCGACGGCGGCCAGGAGGAACAGAACGAACAAAAAGCGCATGAAGGTAGCGAACGGTCGGCGCTTGGCCGCTTTGCGGGATGCCATAGATATGACTTGCCTAAACCTTGAGACCATAGCCGATAGAGCCCCTAGGACACTAAGTCCGCAGCAGCTATCCCCGGCAAGACAGGAAAAGTGCGCGATTGTAGCCATCCCCCGCCGGCAAAACCATCGGCAGCTCTTTGATTGGTGCTTACACCCCCAATATTGAGGGGAAACCCACAGC
>JBQGED010000407.1:0-6514 GCA_052039425.1 Sphingobacterium griseoflavum
TGCTGACCGGGAAAAAGCCCTACGGCAACCGGTACGCGGAAGTCACCAATCCCAAAACATTTCAGTCGCTGAGCTATATTCCCGCCAGCAGCATCAACCCGCTGGTGCCTGCCTGGCTGGACAAAGCCATTGAAAAATCCGTGAGCTTGTCACCCTTGCGGCGATATGAGGCTTTATCGGAGTGGCTGACTGATCTGCGGCGCCCAAACCCGGAATGGTTAAGTCTGCGGGAGCAGCCGATGATTGAGAGAGATCCGCTGCGCTTTTGGAAAATCTGCGCAGCGGTAGGATGGGCGTTGAGCTTGGTATTGCTGTTCTTGGTGCTCGGGACCGATTAACACCAGTCCCATTTTCTCCGGTTAGGTATATTGCCGAGCAACCCAATCTTTATAGGATCCATCCATCACGGCGCGCCACCAGGGGTCGTTTTCCAGATACCAGCGCACGGTCTTGCGTATGCCTGTTTCAAATGACTCGCGAGGTTTATAGCCCAACTCACTACCAGTCTTACTGGCATCAATCGCGTAACGGCGATCGTGGCCTGGGCGGTCCTTCACATACGTGATCAAGCTCGCTGTGTTGCTGTTCATGGCCGCAATCGCCTGCGGATATTTTTCCGCCCAGCGCGGATCCTTGGCGAATTCTTCCTCCAGAAGCTTGCCGATCAATTTCACAATATTGATGTTCGCCCACTCGTTGTGGCCGCCGATATTGTAGTTCTCCCCCACCACGCCTTTTTGCAGTACTAAATCGATCCCGCGCGCATGATCTTCCACATAGAGCCAATCGCGGATCTGCAAACCATCTCCGTAAACCGGCAGATTTTTATTGTGGAGAATATTCGTGATCACCAGAGGAATCAGTTTCTCCGGAAAGTGAAAAGGGCCGTAATTGTTTGAACAATTCGAAGTGGTGACTTCCAGCCCATAGGTATGGTGATAAGCGCGCACAAGATGATCCGAAGCTGCCTTACTTGCGGAGTAAGGTGAATTCGGCGCATAAGGGGTATTTTCGGTAAAAGCCGGATCATTCGGCCCCAAGGTACCGTAAACCTCGTCCGTGGACACATGATGAAAACGGTGCGGTTTTTTTTCTGCACCGTCGAGCCATACTTTTTTGGCCGCCTTCAATAAACTGTAAGTGCCAATGATATTGGTTTGGATAAAAGCATCGGGACCGAGAATGGAGCGGTCGACGTGGGATTCCGCAGCAAAATGCACCAGGGTATCCACCGCTTCGTCCACCAGCAGTTTCTCCACCAAATCCGTATCGGCAATATCACCTTTTACGAATTTTAATTGCGGATTGTTTGCCACAGGATCGAGATTTGCCCGATTGCCGGCGTAGGTTAAGGCGTCCAGCACCACCACCCGATCTTGCGGATATTGCTGCAACCAGTAATGCACGAAATTGGCGCCGATAAAACCAGCTCCACCCGTCACCAATAATGTTTTTGCCATTGTTAACACTCGTTGTTAAAAAATTGCGGCCGTTGCACCGATCAGTCGCTGTTGAACAAGTCGCGGGTGTAGACCTTGTCTGCAATATCCTTGATTTCATCCACCATGCGATTAGCAATCACCACATCACACTGCTTTTTGAATTTTTCGAGATCGCGAATAACCGGCGAATTGAAGAACGATTCCTCTGTAAGCACAGGTTCGTAAACTACAACCGGTATTCCTTTGGCCTTGATCCTCTTCATCACACCCTGAATTGACGAGGCGCGATAATTATCGGACCCGGCTTTCATGATCAAACGATAAATGCCAACGCACTTCGGACCGCGCTTGATTACAGAGTCCGCAATATAGTCTTTGCGGGTACGGTTGGCGTCGACAATTGCGCGGATAAGATTGTTCGGCACTTCGTGATAATTCGCGAGCAACTGCTTGGTATCTTTTGGTAGGCAATAACCGCCATAACCGAATGAAGGATTGTTGTAGTAGTTGCCGATGCGCGGATCCAGGCAGACACCATCGATGATTTGTTTGGTGTTGAGGCCGTGGGACTCGGCGTAGGTATCGAGCTCGTTGAAAAACGCCACGCGCATAGCGAGAAAGGTATTGGAAAACAGCTTGATGGCTTCCGCTTCAGTGGAGTCCGTATACAACACGGGAACGTCTTTTTTAATGGCGCCTTCTTTCAACAAATTGGCAAATACTTCGGCGCGCTCAGAACGCTCACCCACAATAATCCGGGAAGGATACAGATTGTCGTACAGCGCCTTGCCTTCCCGCAAAAACTCCGGCGAGAAAATCACCTGCTCGGTGCCAACAGATGCTTTTATGTTTTGTACGAAACCCACCGGAATGGTGGATTTGATAACCATCACCGCCTGCGGATTGATAGCGGCGACATCTTTAATTACCGCTTCCACGGAACGGGTATTAAAGTAGTTGGTATCGGGGTCGTAATCCGTCGGCGTGGCAATAACCACAAACTCCGCGCCTTCATAAGCGTCTTTTTTATCCAGCGTCGCTCTGAGATTCAGCGTTTTGTTGGCGAGAAAATCTTCAATTTCCGCATCGACAATCGGTGATTTCCGATCATTGATCATCGCCACCTTTTCCGGCACCAAATCCAGTGCCACCACTTCGTGGTTCTGGGCAAAGAGCACCGCATTGGACAGCCCTACATAACCTGTACCTACGATCGCAATTTTCATTTTTGCTCCAATATACTTGCAAACGTTAACCGGGCATTTCCATTTATGGAAAAAGCCGCCGTGATCTCACACTTGATAAAAATTCCGGTACCACTCCACAAAACGCGTGACGCCCTCCTCCACCCCCACACTTGGTTGATAACCGGTAGTGGCGTAAAGGTTTTGCGTGTCTGCGTAAGTGGCATAGACGTCGCCGGACTGCATCGGCATAAAGTTCTTTTGTGCGGTTTTGCCAAGTGCATTTTCCAGCGCGGCAACAAAATCCAGCAGCTTCACCGGGCGGCCATTGCCAATGTTATAGATGCGATAAGGCGCACTACTGTCTCCTGGCGAACCAGACTCCACCGTCCAGGAAGGGTCCTGCTGAGGGATCACTTGATCGATACGCAATATGCCTTCGACTATGTCATCTATGTAAGTGAAATCGCGACTGAGATCACCGTTGTTGTAAATATCGATAGGACGATTTTCCAAAATCGCCTTGGTGAACTTGAACAGCGCCATGTCCGGCCGTCCCCAGGGTCCATATACCGTAAAAAAACGCAGACCGGTGGTAGGTATTCCGTAGAGATGCGAATAGGTGTGTGACATCAATTCGTTGGCTTTTTTGGTCGCTGCATAAAGTGAGACCGGATGGTCTACTGAGTCTTCAGTGGCAAACGGCATTTTTTTATTCATGCCGTACACCGAACTGCTGGATGCATACACCAAATGTTCAACCTGGTGATGACGACAGCCCTCTAGAATCGTCATGTGACCAAGCAAATTGCTATCAACATAAGTCAACGGATTATCGAGGGAATAGCGCACTCCGGCCTGGGCGGCCAAATGAATAACACGGTCAAATTTTTCCCGCGCGAACAAATCGGCAATACCTTTGCGATCTGCCAAATCCACGCGCACAAAACGGAAGTTCGACTTTTGCTGCAGCAACGCCAAGCGCGCCTCTTTTAAACCTACGTCATAATAATCATTAAGATTGTCCAGGCCGACCACCTGGTGCCCCTGCGCGCACAACCTCTGAGCGACAAAAAAGCCGATAAAACCAGCGGCGCCGGTAACAAGATAGGTTTTGCTCATTTCAGCTCATCCAGCATTTGCGACAGTTGCTGTCGCCAGTGAACAGATTTAATCCCGGATACGTCTTCTGCAGAACGCTTGTCGAGAACGGAATATTTGGGGCGGCGGGCGGGAACAGGATAGGCCTCAGTGGGAATCGGGTTAATCGGCACGACCTTATCCAATAAACCTTTTTCATATCCGAGCTCCTGGATCGCAACCGCAAAGTCGTACCAGGATGCTACGCCCGCATCACTCCAATGAAAGACACCTTTCACCTCGGGTTTGGCCGCAATAGTCCAGAGCCAGCTGGCGAGACCTTTGGCCCAGGTGGGGCTGCCGATTTGGTCCGCAACTATGCCAATTTGCGGCTTCTCTTTAGCGAGACGCAAAATGGTTTTGACAAAGTTGTTGCCATGGGACGAGTAAACCCAGGAGGTGCGCACCACTACAGAGGATTCGGGCAAAAGATTCGTTACCAATTGTTCACCAGCCCACTTCGATGCACCATAAACGCCTAAAGGATTAGCCGGAGCATCGGTGTTATAGGGTTGATTCGCACGGCCATCAAAAACGAAATCCGTCGAGACGTGAAACAATCGAGCATTATTTTCGCGGCAAGCCAACGCCAAGTTGCGAACGCCACTTTCATTTATTGAATAGGCTGTGGCGCTGTCAGTCTCAGCTTTATCAACCGCTGTGTACGCAGCACAATTGATGACTAATTCTGGCCGTTCTCGGGTGATATGCTCATGAACGTGTTCCTGTGAGCGAATATCCAGTTCATCCTGACCGTGCAACGTCACTTGCCAATTTGCGGGAATTGAGCGACCCAACTCCCAGGCCAGCTGGCCGCTTTTGCCAATTACTAAAATACGCATGAATCCCTCAATTGAATTTAGGGGCCTGGGCGAATGCGACACCATTTAAGTCTTTGCCTGAAAGCTTGGGAGCTGCGCCATTTACCAACGGCCAATCGATGGCCACGGTGGGATCATTCCAAAGCAGGGAAACTTCGGAGTGCGGGTGATAATAATCCGTGCACTTGTACACAAATTCCGCCGATTCCGTCAAAACATAAAACCCATGAGCAAAACCTTCTGGCACCCAAAGCTGACGCTTGTTTTCTGCGGACAACTCTACGCCGACCCAATGCCCGAAGGTCGGTGAGGATTGACGCATATCCACTGCCACGTCGAACACAGCGCCGGCCACAACCCGCACAAGTTTTCCCTGGGTTTGTTCAAGCTGGTAATGCAGCCCGCGCAATATGCCGTGGGCGGATTTACTGTGATTATCCTGCACGAAGGGTTTTGCACCCGTCAGTCGCGCGAATTCGTCAGCGCGGAAGGTTTCCATAAAAAACCCGCGCTCATCACCGAAGACTGTAGGCTCGAGAATTTTTACATCTGCAATTGCGGTATCAAGAAATCTCATCAGAATACCCGGTTATCCAATAATCTCAGCAGGTACTCTCCATAGCCACTCTTGCGCAGCGGCTCTGCAATCTCACGCAGGCGCTCCGCGGAAATCCATTTATTGCGAAACGCCACTTCCTCAGGGCAATTCACCTTCAACCCCTGGCGCTTGTCGAGTGTCGCAATAAATTGTGCAGCTGCCAGTAGATCGTCATGAGTTCCGGTATCAAGCCATGCAGTGCCGCGCCCCATAACTTCCACCCGCAACGAATCAGCGTGCAGATACTGATTAATCACATCGATGATTTCCAGCTCACCCCGCGGCGATGGTTTTACATTTTTTGCGAATTCAACCACTCGGCTATCAAAGAAATAAATTCCGGGAACCGCATAATTTGATTTCGGCTGCGCGGGTTTTTCCTCGATGGAAATCACCTTGCCGGCAGCATCGAATTCCACCACTCCATAAGCTTTAGGATTAGCGACGTGATAGCCAAACACTGTACCGCCGGATTCCTGGGCAGCGGCGGCCTGTAGCGACTTGACCAGATCATGCCCATAAAACAGGTTGTCGCCCAGAACCAGAGCGGCGGATGAACCATCCAGAAATTTTTCACCAATAATAAAAGCCTGCGCTAATCCATCTGGTGATGGCTGCACCGCATATTCGATCGAGATGCCAAACTGTTCGCCAGTGCCAAGTAGCGCGGCAAAGCGATCACGCTCGGCGGGCGTGGTAATAACGAGGATTTCGCGAACTCCCGCCTGCATCAACGTCGCCAGCGGGTAATAAATCATGGGTTTGTCGTAGACCGGCATCAGCTGCTTGCTGACCACCTGGGTGAGTGGATAAAGACGGGTGCCACTGCCGCCCGCCAGGATGATTCCTTTTCTCAAACCAATACCCTCTTTCGATGAGATAAACGGTTCTGCACTGACCTATTGCAGCTGGGATTCCAGCCATTGGATTCGCGCAGATACCACCGCCCAAAACGCATAGATATTAATGCACGACATGAGGGATTGAAACAAAAGATCAAATCTCTCGACCGTGCGATAACAACCCGAACGATAAGTGACGAAGAGGAATTTTAAGGAAGTATGAATCGGGATGGGGTGACTGACGGGGCTCGAACCCGCGACCACTGGAATCACAATCCAGGGCTCTACCAACTGAGCTACAGTCACCATAACTGCACCGCCGGGACACCAGGGTGTATGGCGCGCCCGGAGGGACTCGAACCCCCGACCCACGGCTTAGAAGGCCGTTGCTCTATCCAACTGAGCTACGGGACCGCATGAAGGCGGGGTTTGCAGCCGCCGAGGCGGCCGGTCAGTGCGTCCAGGGCGCCTTGCGGTCGTAGCGGAA
>JBQGED010000408.1:0-6173 GCA_052039425.1 Sphingobacterium griseoflavum
TACGATATCGCCCGCAAACACCGGGTAGCGCCCGAAGCCTTGGTGGAGCTGCACGAGCAGCTGGCCGAGGAGCTGCAGGGACTGCAAAGTGGCGATGAGCGCTTGGCGGAACTCGACGCCGCCAGCGCTGCCGCCCTAGAGCGCTACCACGAGCTAGCGGGCAAACTTACTACTCAACGTCTCAAGGCGGCCAAAGCCCTGGCCAAGGCGGTGAGCCAGCAACTCTCCAGTCTAGCCATGGCCCACAGCTCGTTCGAGATTGCGTTAACGCCGCTACAGGAGCCTGCGCGATGGGGAACCGAGACGGTGGAATTTCTGATTAGCACCATTCCTGGACAACCGGCGCGCGCCCTGGCAAAAATTGCCTCCGGCGGCGAGCTGTCGCGCATCAGTCTGGCCATTCAGGTAGTGGTGGCGAAAACTTCCGTTATTCCGACCTTAGTTTTTGATGAAGTGGACGCCGGCATAGGCGGGGCCACCGGCGATGTGGTCGGACGCATGCTGCGGCAGCTTGGCGAAAATGCCCAGGTGCTCTGCGTAACGCATCTGGCGCAGGTGGCGAGTAAGGCGCATCACCACCTTAAGGTGGAAAAAACCGTATCGAAAAAAGGTGCGAGCACTTTTATCAGCGCGTTGGAAGGTGAAACCAAGGTTCTGGAGATTGCCCGCATGATGGGCGGTGTGGCGGAGTCCCAGCAGTCCTTGGCGCATGCCCGAGAAATGCTGGGAATCTGAAGCCGCCTCAAAAATGCCGGCGCTTGCCATATCAGCCACCGGCGGTGCTCGGATGCGAGCCCAGTCGGAATCCTCTGTATACCAATACACTCCGTTCCTGCGCGCTGGCGGCAACTGATCTGTCTGCGCGCGGCCTATTTTTGAGGCAGCTTCGGGGAGCTATTTTTTGATGGGTTTGCCGTACAGCACCAAGCTGTGGCCGGTGAGTTCGTAGCCGAGTTCTTTGGCTATCTGCAATTGCAGTTGTTCGATTTTTTCGTTGTGGAACTCGATGACTTTGCCGGTTTCTGAGCACACCAGGTGATCATGGTGTTTGCCGCTGTCGAGTTCAAACACCGAGTGGCCGCCGTCGAAATTGTGGCGCTCCACCAAGCCGGCCTGTTCAAATTGCGTCAATACCCTGTAGACCGTTGCCAGACCTACGTCCTCGCCAGAGTCCAGCAGCGCTTTGTAGACATCTTCGGCGCTGAGGTGGCGCCGCTCGGACTGTTCCAGAAACTGGAGAATCTTTACGCGCGGTAGGGTGACTTTCAGACCCGCTTTACGCAGTTCCTGGTTTTCGGTCATGGTTAGGCCTCCTCGGTATCAGGCGGTGGATTCTGGCGGTATGAGTTCGCGCCGGTAGAGCCTGAATCGACAGACCCTAAGTAACCTTTTGTCACACTTGTGCAATGGGGTATTATCCCCGCCCGCACCCAGTTCTGGAACCCCGACATGCAAAATAAATTCGTTTTCGTTCTCGTTTTGGCAACGCTCGGGATGTTGCTAAATGCTTGTTCTTATTTGAAATTCCCGGGGGTTTATCGAATTGCGGTGCAGCAGGGCAACATCATCGACCAGAAGAAAGTCGACCAGCTGAAAGTCGGTATGAATAAGCGTCAGGTGCAGTTTGTGATGGGTTCGCCGCTGCTAAACGACGCTTTTCATGAAAACCGCTGGGATTACATTTATCAATTGCGCATTGGTGACAAAACCCTGCGCGATCGCCGTTTTTCCGTCTATTTTGAGAACGATCAACTGGTGCGCTACGAGGGCGATTACGAGCCCAACGACGCGACGCCGGAAGAAGATACTTATATCGAAGACGCCAAAAAAACAGAGGGCTGATCTGCCCTCCGCGACGCGCTCATTCGGTCGCGTCGCCTCCCGCAGTTTTCGCCGCGCGCTTGCGCCGCGCCTCTTTCGGGTCCGCCGTCAACGGACGATAGATTTCCACCCTGTCCCCCGCCTGTAATTCATATTGTTTCGCCGGCGCCAAACCCTTGGTGCCAAGCGCCTGCCCGAAGATACCCAAAGGTGCAGTTTCGAGATCCAGATCGGGGAAAAATTGGGTAATGCCGGATTTGACTGCGGCTTGATAGGCCGTGGTTCCCGGCTCCACCAGCAGCGGAATGATTTTCTGTTGGCGGGGGAGGGCGTAAACCACTTCCACGGCGATGGTTTCGATATCGCTCATAAATCTGTGTTACACGTTCTGAGTTTAAGACTGTTTGCCATAAAGTGCCTGGGCGCGCCGGCAGACCGCGTCCACCTGCTCGTTGACCAGCTGAGCCATCACCTTGCCCGCCGCCAGGCCCAATAGGAAATTGGAAAATTCGTACTCCAGGCGAAATTCAATCTGGCAGCCGCCGTTGGTCAGAGGCTTGAATTGCCACAGCCCCTGTAATTTGCGAAAAGGGCCCTCCACCAGCTCCATGGTGATGCTATCCGGTGCGCGCAGGATATTGCGCGTGGTGAAACTCTGCCGCAGGCCGGCTTTTTCCAAATCGAGGCGGGCGGTCACACTTTTGTCGTCGCGCTTGAGCACCCGCGCTCCAGCGCACCCGTTCATATAACTCGGATAGGCTTCAACATCGTTTACCAGGGCAAACATCTGCTCCGGCGTGTGCGGCACCAGGGCGCTGCATTGAATGGATTTGCTCACAGGGATCCTTAAAAACTGTCGATCAGGGTGAAAATCATCACCAGTGCAACCAGCGTCGGCGACACAAAGCGCACGACGAAGCGCCAGGCGTCGAAGAGGGCATGACCCTCTGCATCCAGCTCCTGTTCGACGACTTTTTTATGCATAAACCAGCCGACAAAAATCGCGATAAACAACCCACCGAGGGGGAGCAGCAGTTGCGAAGTGAGAAAGTCAAGGAAATCAAAAGGGGTCTTGAACAGCAAAAACCAGGGTTTGAACTCCGCCAACGCGTTGAAGGACAGCACGCAAGTAACACCGAGCAACCAGGCAATGGCCGTGAGCATAAAGGTCGCGGGCGCGCGGCGGAATTTTTTGCTTTCCACCAGCCAGGCAACTCCGGGTTCGATCAATGAAACTGAAGATGTCCAGGCCGCGAGACTGACGAGGATAAAAAACAGCGTGCCGAAGATCTCGCCCCAGGGCATCGCGGCAAACGCAATCGGCAGAGATACAAATAGCAAACCGGGCCCCGCGCCAGGCTGCAGCGGAGGATTGGCAAAAACGATGGGAAAGATGGCGAGACCGGCACATAAGGCGACCAATGTGTCCAGAATGCCGATCGCGATTACGGTTCTACCGATAGACGCGTGTGCTGGCATATACGCGCCGTAGGCCATGATCGCCCCCATGCCCAAACTCAACGTAAAAAACGCATGGCCCATCGCCTTGAGCACGCCGCTCCAGCTCAAACGCTGAAATTCAAAATCGAATAGGAAATGAAACCCGGCGGCAAAGTCGCCGTGAAAGAAGCTGTAGACCACCAGAACCAGCAGGGAAATAAATAACAACGGCATCATCACATTGGCTGCGGCGCCCAATCCACGATTGACCCCCAGCGCGACCACCGCCGCCGTCATTACGGCGAATACGCTGTGCCACAGGAACAGCTCCTTGGGGGTGCCTAGCAGCGTAGAAAACTGCGCACCGATCTGCTCGGAGTTCAGGCCGTCGAAAGCGCCTGAGGCAGTAGCCCACACATACTTCAATGCCCAGCCCGCTACCACGCTATAGAAGGCCATGATCAGCAATCCGGCTACTACGCCCATCCAGCCGATGCCGGTCCAATGACGTCGCAGACCCGCCTCTTGGGTAACGTACTGCATGGAGTTGATTGGACTCTGGCGGCCGCGCCGGCCGATCAACACTTCCGCCATCATCACCGGAATACCGATCAGCGCGATGCAGACAAGATAGACTAGGACAAAAGCGCCGCCGCCGTTTTCACCGGTCATATAAGGGAATTTCCAGATATTACCTAAGCCGACGGCGGAGCCGGTGGCAGCCAGAATAAACGTCCAGCGGCTACCCCACGTCCCGTGAATCCCCCTGTGTGCCATCGATTGCCTCTTATATTTTGATTGGCGGCGTGAATGCGCCGCATTGTAACCGCATAAACTGCGGGTGCCAAAAGCCGGGCGCGCGGGCCGTCTGGCGTAAATCACGGCAGTCGTTATAATGCGCGCCCTATGTCAAATAAAAAACCAAACCAATCCCAGGGCGGCACTATCGCTCTCAATAAGCGCGCCAAGTTTGATTTCTTCATTGAAGAGAGAATCGAGGCGGGCATCGCCTTGACCGGTTGGGAGGTCAAGAGCCTGCGCGCGGGCAAAGGTCAGCTCACCGACAGCTACGTGATCTTCAAAAATGGTGAGGCTTATCTGCTCGGTGCACAAATTCAGCCCCTCGCCACGGTTTCCACCCATTTTGTCAGCGATCCTACCCGCACCCGCAAATTGCTGCTTAAGCAGCGCCAGCTTCAGGATCTGCGCGAAGCGGTGGAGCAGAAGGGCTACACCGTGGTGGCGACAGCGCTCTACTGGAAGAAGCACCTGGTCAAATGTGAAATTGCTCTGGCCAAAGGTAAGAAGCTCCACGATAAACGTGATACCGAAAAGGAAAGGGACTGGAATAGGGAGAAACAACGCGCGATGAGCCATCCCGCGCCGTAAGTTTTATTGCAGGCGGATATTGTCAAAAAACAAGGTGATATCCCGATCAGGCGCGATCGAATACCACAAAATGCGACTGATGTATTGACCCTCCACCGACTTGCCGCTCTTCAGGTCCACCACAAATTCATTGAATCCCGGCTTCACCGCAAACGAATCGTAGCGCAGCACTTTGCTGCCGGATTCGACGCTGTAAATATTCATGGCGATGCGTGTAGGCCGCTCCGACCCGGAAAATACTTCAAACGCCAGCTGATCATGACCTTGCCAACGCGGCACTGGGTGATACAAGGTAAATCCCGACCAACGCGTATCTTTGGGCATAAAGACTTCCAGCACTTCACTTTGATTGCCTTCCCACTCCTCTGGCGCAGTGCCGAAGCGGATACGAGCATACTCAGTACGTCCGAGGTCAGGGCGCAGCAGTGGATCTTCAAAGTCCGCCAGAACTGGAAACGCATCGTCGCGCAGCCATTGCCGGTGCCAAGTTTTTGCCAGCGGCGTAAAGGCCACCACCAACGCAACGGCAGTCAAGGTGAGGGCCACTCCCTTGGCGCTGCGGCTCCTGGTGTAGAAACAGTAAAACACCCCGCACGCAGCCACTATGCCCAATACATCCCGGCCGAGATCGTCCCAGCTGCGGCTGCGCTGAAAATAGGGCTGGATCACCTCAATGATTCCGCCGATAGCCGTGCTCAGCAAAGCCGTCCCCGCCATCATCGGCAGTAGCGGCCAACTCCGCCTGCGGCGCCGCACCATCATCAACAGCACCAACTGAGCGATAAAAAACAGCACTGTATGGCTGGTCTCGTGAACTTCTTTCACCACCGGGTTGCCATAGGGATTGGGCACCCGCAGGACGATGGGAAGTAGGAGAATAAGCGCCGCCACCAGCATGAAAGTGATATGGGTACGGCGGATTTTCATCAACTGACTATCCTGTTAAGGCTTGACTTGAAAAGAATGACCGGGCGCCCATATTACCCAAATCGGGACAAAAGGAAGGAATGCCTTTATACTGCCCGGCCAATTTAACCTTCGGGGGCGATTAGGATTCGACGCTGGTAACAAGGTCCAAGGTGCATGTGGTGATGACAGCGAATCACCTTAATCCAAAGCTGTAACTGAATAGTCGCAAACGACGATTCATACGCTCTAGCCGCTTAATCGCGGTTAGCGGTCGATGCCAAGGTGCCAGTACCGCGGTATTGACTGTCATATAGAACTGGATCGCCTGGCCGCTCGGTTTGTGGTTGTCAGGTTAACCTTTAGCAAACTCGCTTTATGCGTCCTGCCCGCCGGGCTGCATGAAGTTAAATCAATAGACGGAACCTAAACATGTAGAGCCGCGGATTGCGTGCTGGCGGACGCGGGTTCAAATCCCGCCGCCTCCACCAACACCACAAAGCCTCGCCATGCGGCGGGGCTTTTTTTTGGGGTGTTGGTGGAGGCGGCGGGTGCAGATCCCGCGCCGGGTTCACAAAAATGTCCGGAACATTTTTGGGCGCCGGGTCTTCCCGGCG
>JBQGED010000409.1:0-4205 GCA_052039425.1 Sphingobacterium griseoflavum
GGCTTCCTTAAATAGACGAACCTCTGGCGTAACCAGCAGGTGCACGTTGGGGGGTATAGCGTTGAGACGCTGGGCGCGGCTCCACACGCTTTCCGCCAGGGCGGCGTCGTGGTTGCCCGGAATCAAAATCCAGGGACCGCTATAACCCTTCATTAATAAGAAGGTGCGATGGAGGGTGCGGTCGGAAACGGTTTGGGCATCAAAGATATCGCCGGCGACCAGCACGGCATCCACCTGTTCGGCCGTGGCGAGAGCGGCGATGCGTTCGATGACGGCAAAACGCGCTTCCGCCAGCAGAGCCGCGTCGTCTTCGGAAAAGCGCCCGCTACGGGAGCGGCCTGCGACTGCGGTGGTTAATAAAGAGTGTCGACCAATTTGCCAATCAGCGGTGTGTAACAAGCGCGGCACGCTGCAAGCTCCTCTGCATTTTGTCTGTAGGAAAGGACAGCGAGGTTAGCAGCGATAAAGCTGATTGGCTTGTGCGATTAACGCCTAGCGCAAAAAAACGCCGGAAAAAACCGGGGTTTTTGGTGTGTCGCATGTGTGTGGATCCGGGCCGTTATTGTTATGTCGGCATCGCAACTGCGAGACATCTGCGACGTGGCTGGCGCGTAAAAGCGCCGCGATTTGGATCACACGTTAGCGAGTTTCGTGCCAGGGTGGGCTTGGGTTGACCCTCACCCTAACCCTCTCCCAGATGGAGAGGGGATTGGTCTGTGCAAACCGGGAGCAGGGGTAACAACTTAAACCGGCAACATAGTTAACAACCTGCACGAAGACGCTTCTACTAGTTCTACTTTGTGGCCTTTCTGGGTCGATAAAGAGTGCGTAGCGGGAGGGACAGAGGTTTAGAGGTGCTGACGATCATCCCCTCTCCCTCTGGGAGAGGGCTAGGGTGAGGGCTAGGGGCGCCCGGCGAGGGCAAGTGGTCGCGGCGAGCGCTACTCCTCCTTGCGCTCGCAGGCAATTTTGCCGAACTTCGTCCCGTATATCGGCACCGTACAAGCGGCGACTACTGCACCGCCTCTAGGGAGAAAACATTCGAACTCCATCTGCACCGACTCGTTTTCAACCTTTACCGGGCTGATCAACAGCTCATCGCATTTCTCGAACACATAGCCTCCACTTGTCACAGGGAAACTCTTGAAGTCGACGAATCGAGCAATTCGTGTTGGATCGGGCGAACGGACTCCAAGCGCAGTTCAGATTTGTGGATGTTGTATTGAATGAAGCGCACCAGCACGTCTTGAGCCTGTGGGTGGTCACGGAGTAGACGAAAAGTGGGATCACTATTTCAGCCTCTGCCGGCAGGCACAGGGCAAACACGGAAATAGATAACAAAAATCGGATCATTGCTCCCTCCAGCAGCCAAAAAACGAGAAGCGGTCGGATAAATTTATGTTCATCAAACTATATGATAAATGGCGAATGCAGTACCCCCATCAAGCTTCCCCATAATAACGAGATAGTTGATATGACTGGACCGAATCACTCCGCCCAAGGCTCACGGAAACAGCGAGCGTTGTCTGGGAACACCCTGAAAAAGCTGACCCTTGCTTGCCTGTTGGCCGGTGCGGCCACCGGCGCTTTGGCCGATAATCCGATTGTCTCCCATGTGTACACAGCGGACCCCTCGGCGCGAGTTTTTAACGACCGCGTGTATGTGATCACCACTCACGACCCGGACGGCTCTACCTCCTACGATAAGTTGCAGGATTATTTCCTCTGGTCCACGGACGACATGGTGAACTGGCAGGACCACGGCATTATTTTCGGCACCAAAACCCATACCACTTGGGCATTTGGTGCGTATGCGCCGGATATGTTCGAGCGCAACGGCAAGTTCTACCTGATTTTCCCCAACGTCACCTCCGGCCTCGGCATTTTGGAAGCGAGCAAACCGGAAGGACCTTATAAAGACATTAAAGGCTCGGCGGTGATTACCGCGCAAAACACGCAAAACGCCAATGTGCAGTGGTTGTTTGACCCAGGCGTGTTGGTGGATGACGACAACTCTGTGTATGTGACCTTCGGGGGCGGCGGTCCCGGTCAGGCGCGCATTGTGAAATTGCGTGATGACTTGATGGGGCCGGACGGCGCAGCGGTGACGGTGGATGCGCCGAATTTCTTTGAGGCGTCCTATATTCATAAACGCAACGGCGTTTACTACTTCACTTATTCGAAGGATTACACTGGCGGCGCGCCCACCATTGAATACATGACCAGTAGCAATCCGATGCGGGGCTATACCCATCGCGGCACGGTTATTCCGCAACCTTGGGACAATTACAACGGCAACAACCACCACTCTTTTATTGAATATAAAGGCAAACACTACGCCTTCTATCACAACCAAACCGTGTGGGCGAACGGCCCCGGCAACGGCACGGGCAGTATTTATCAGCGTTCGATGAACGTCGATTTGCTGACCTATAACGGTGATGCGATGAACCGCATTACCCCGACCCGCGCTGGCGTTCCGCAAATCAAAAACTTCGATCCTTTCCGCAAAGTGGAAGCGGAAACGATTGATCGGCAATCCGGTATTGAAACCGAGCGCAATGCCGACGGCACCATGCATGTGCAGATGAACAACAACAATTGGTATCGCATCTCAGGTGTGGATTTTAAAACCGGCGCGAGCATGATCGAAGCTAATGTGGCGGCGAGCACGGCGACCACACTGGAAGTTCGCATCGGCAGTGAAACCGGTACGCTGATCGGCACGATTCAAGTACCTGCCACTGGCGGCCTCACGAATTTCCGCTCCGTCAGCGCGGCCTTGACCGGCGCTTCCGGTGTGAAAGATTTGTATTTCCGCGCGCGCGGCCGGTTGAATTTCAACTGGTTCCAAGTGGTGGGTGAACCGGAAAATTGCGGCACGAGCGAAGGCTCACCGGTTTGCTGTGATATGAGCGCGGACGTGGATCGCAATGGCTGGGGCACCGAGTGGGGTCAAACCTGTAAAGTGGTGTCGAATATCACTCGCAATTATCAGCCGATTAACAGCGCAGATGTGGTGGCAGCGATTAACGTCGGCGGCTCAACCGGTGATTATTTCAATAATGTTTATTATCAGCCGGATGTGAATTTCACCGGTGGTACCGTGAACGCCACCACTGACGCGATTATGGGTGCGAATAACACGCAGATTTTCAACAGCGAACGCTATGGGGATTTCACCTATCAAATTCCGGTTAGTGCAGGCACTTACAACGTTACCTTGCATTTTACCGAGCTGTATCAGACGGCTGCGGATGCGCGGCTGTTTTCCGTGAATGTTGAAGGCAAAGCAGTGTTAACCAATTTCGATTTGTTTGCTGAAGTTGGTCACGACGTGGCGTATACACCCGCCCCGGTCAGTGCAGCAGTGTCGGATGGAAACCTCACCATCACGGTAACCAAGCAAGCGGACAACGGTACGCTGAGCGGCATATTGGTGAAAACTGGCGTTAGCTCGTCGTCTTCATCGTCAAGCAGCAGTTCATCGTCAAGTTCGTCTAGCAGCTCTTCTTCGAGCAGCTCGTCTTCAGGGAATGCAGCAAGCAGCAGCTCGTCGTCCTCCTCCAGCAGCTCATCGTCCGGTGGCTCCACCTCAGGCAGCTCAAGCGGCGGTGGCGCTCTGTCTCCTTGGGCGCTATTGCTGGCAGGCGGTCTGCTGATGGCCGGCCGAGTGCGACGCAGGAAATAATGTTTGAAGGATTCCCGCTAAAGCGGGAACGCAAAAGGGCGAGGTCATCCTCGCCCTTTTTTATTTGTGGCGACGGCTTGGCCCGTCTACTTCGTGCAGGATGCGCCTTCGACAAGTTCAGGGCGCTTATGGATTCCCGCTTTCGCGAGAATGACGCGGTGGTGCATCCCAGTTATCCCCAGTCACCCCGCTTTGCCCGCTCGTCATACCATTCTGCCCCTCCTCATCCGCTCTGTCCCTCGCCATACCGCTTTGCCCGCTCGCCATACTGCTCCGCCCCCTCGTCATCCTCGTGAAAACGAGGATCCATTTCGCCCGAAAGCACAGAGGCGATTTCTATAGGCCTCGCTTTCGCGGGAGTGGCAAGGCGCGAAAGAAGGCCCGTTAAAGGCCTGCAGATGTCTATACCTTCGATTCTTTTTTCTCGTCCGAGAAAGTCACGATCTGATCTTCCTTAAACGCATCCTTCAGCGGCTGTGTATATTCGCCGCGCCAGCAGCGCGTGACGCGGAAG
>JBQGED010000410.1:0-3522 GCA_052039425.1 Sphingobacterium griseoflavum
ATTTTCATGCGCTTGTTAAAGAAACCCTCCGTTATACCTGGCTTCGGATTATCGTTGGGCTTTGCCGCGTTCTACGCAAGCTTAATTGTATTTATCCCGCTGGCGGCATTGTTTGCCAAAGCATTCACCTTAACATGGTCCCAATTATGGGATACCGTTCTGCATCCGCAAGCCTTGGCCAGTTATCGCTTGAGCCTGGGCGCGGCATTTATCGGCGCCTGTATCAATCTGCTGTTTGGCTTTATCGTCGCCTGGGTATTGGTGCGTTATCACTTCTTTGGCAAAAAAATTGTCGATGCTCTGGTGGATCTGCCATTTGCATTACCTACCGCAGTAGCGGGCATCGCGCTTACCACCCTTTACGCACCTCAAGGTTGGATCGGCCAATGGTTGACACCGTTTGATATAAGAGTGGCCTACACCCCGCTGGGTGTCATAGTGGCACTGACATTTATCGGCTTGCCTTTCGTTGTGCGCACGGTACAACCCGTGCTCGAAGAGCTGGAAAAAGAAATTGAAGAGGCCGCTGCCAGTCTCGGCGCCAGCCGCTGGCACACGTTCCGCAGAATTTTGCTGCCGGCACTGCTGCCCGCGTAACTAACTGGATTTGCGTTGTCATTTGCCCGCTCTGTGGGCGAGTACGGCTCGGTGGTTTTTATCAGCGGCAACATGCCATTTAAAACGGAGATTACGCCGCTGTTGATCGTCACCAAACTTGAACAATATAACTACGCGGGCGCCGCCGCGTTGGCGGTGGTGCTACTGGTATTCTCATTTGTCCTCCTGCTGTTGATTAACATGCTGCAGTATTGGAGCACCAAGCGGGCGGGAGGCTGATATGGCAGGCGCTGTTTCCACTTTGGGGCGTCGGCAGACGCGTATTAATCAAGCGGTAAGTGAGCCGTTCTGGGTTCAATTGACGCTTATATTGGTGGCGCTGATTTTTCTGGCGTTATTTTTAATTGTGCCTTTGGTCGCGGTTTTCAAAGAAGCCTTTTCCAAAGGTGTAGACGTATATCTTGCGTCCCTCACCGAGCCGGATGCCTGGCATGCGATTAAATTGACTCTGCTCGCCGCCGGCATCAGCGTCCCGCTGAACGTAATTTTCGGTGTGTCGGCAGCGTGGGCGATAACCAAATTCCGCTTTCGCGGCAAACAGGCGTTGATCACATTGATCGACCTGCCATTTGCGGTATCGCCAGTGGTTGCTGGTCTTATTTATGTGTTGCTGTTCGGCGCACAAGGATGGCTCGGACCCTGGTTCGCAGAGCATGATTTGAAAATCATTTTCGCCGTGCCGGGCATCGTATTGGCCACCGTATTTGTGACTTTCCCTTTTGTTGCGCGGGAATTGATTCCGCTGATGGAAGAGCAGGGTACATCTTACGAGGAGGCATCCTTGACGCTGGGTGCAAGTGGATGGCAAACATTTTGGCGGGTAACCGTGCCTTCGATCAAATGGGGTTTGTTGTACGGCATTATCTTATGTAATGCGCGTGCAATGGGTGAGTTCGGCGCTGTGTCTGTGGTGTCCGGTCATATTCGCGGCCAAACCAACACGCTGCCGTTGCATATTGAAATTCTGTACAACGAATATCAATTTGCCGCGTCCTTTGCCGCCGCCTCCATATTGGCGGGGCTGGCTCTGGTAACGCTGGTCGTGAAATCCATCCTGGAATGGCAACACGCCCGCGATCGCGAAAAGGCCAAGCGGGCTGCAGCACAAGAAACCTAAGCAAGCCACCGATAATTAAAGAATGCGGGCGATAACACCATGGGAATGCTGTATGAATATGTCGACGATCTAGTAACCAGAATCAATATTCCGGCATTCCGTTTTGCACGCAGGCAACGGAATTTATCGAGAGAGATTATGAGCATCGAAGTTAAAAATATTGAAAAACAATTTGGTCAGTTCAAAGCCTTGGATAATGTATCTTTGAGCTTTCCCACCGGCGAACTGGTGGCGCTGCTCGGTCCTTCCGGTTGCGGCAAAACCACCCTGTTGCGCATTATTGCGGGCTTGGAAAATCCAGACGGCGGTGTGGTGCACTTTCACGGGGAAGACGCCACCTACGTGCATGTGCGCCAGCGTCAAGTGGGCTTTGTTTTCCAGCATTACGCGCTGTTCCGCCACATGACGGTATTTGACAATGTTGCGTTTGGACTTACTGTTCGTCCCCGCGACAAACGTCCGAGCAAAAAAGAAATTGCCGACCGGGTGCACGAATTATTGCGTCTGGTTCAGTTGGATTGGCTGGCGGATCGTTATCCCGATCAATTGTCTGGCGGTCAGCGTCAGCGTATTGCTCTGGCGCGTGCGCTGGCGGTGGAACCAAAAGTTCTGCTGTTGGATGAGCCGTTTGGTGCTCTCGATGCAAAAGTGCGCAAAGATCTGCGCCGCTGGTTGCGTCGCTTGCACGACGAACTGCATATCACCTCAATTTTCGTGACCCATGACCAGGAAGAGGCAATGGAGGTTGCCGACCGCATCGTGGTGTTGAATAAAGGCAAGATCGAACAGATCGGCACTCCGGAAGAGGTTTACAACAATCCGGCCACACCGTTTGTTTACGACTTTATCGGGCAAGTGAATTTGTTCCACAGCCGTGTAAACGAAGGTTGGGCGCATATTGGTGATCTCAAAGTGCCCGCGCCGGAGCACCCGGAAGTGCGCGACCACGCTGCTGTTGCCTATGTGCGTCCCCACGATATCGAACTGCAAGCACAACCGGGAGAAGGATTTATTCCTGCAATTATTGACAACGTCAGTACAGCAGGAGCGGTTTTGCGCGTCGAGCTGCGCCACGGCCTGGGGGATAATGTGATTCATGTGGAATTGCCGCGATCGCAAGAACGTTTGCTCAATTTGCATCCGGGCTCGCAGATCTATGCCAGACCGACGAGTTCCAAAGTGTTCCTGCAAGCGTAATGTAAAGCCGGGTAAAAGATGGCACTCTCCACTTATGTCGATGCCAATTACCGCTTTATCGCCGCTTATCAGGAGGTAAATGCCCGCATCGCGCAGCGCCAGCAGGCGCTGCTGCTTTACACCACATTGGTGGTCAGCCTGCTGGCGGCATTGGTGGCACTGCAATCCGGCGGTCAACAAAGTGAATTGCCGGTGGAGTGGCTATCGCTCGGTTTTCCTGTGGCATCCATATGTTTGGCGTGCCTCAATTTTAAAACCGAACGCGCAATAACCCATTTGCGACAGTTTCTCTCATCCTTGGAACAGTTGCAGAACGCTCATGAATCTTTGCCCAGCTACAACACCGATCCGCGCTGGGCTCAGGGCGCCAACCGCGTGCGTATTTTTCAGGATTGGGCTGCCGCAGTGCTCGTGTGTGGTGGCAATGGTCTCGGGTTGGGCGCGATTTTCAGTATTTATGCGGAGAGGGTGACGCAGCACCCGATCATTCCCTGGTTGACGGTTGGGCTAACCCTTGTCTCAGTGCTGGCGCTGCTGCTGATTCCCCGTTGGAGCTATCGATCCTTGTAATAAAAAAATTAAAAAACTTA
>JBQGED010000411.1:0-11200 GCA_052039425.1 Sphingobacterium griseoflavum
ATGCCGATCAAGGTCGATGGAGACACCACTGTGGTGTTTCAGGATGTCGCCACTATCACTCGCAGTTTTAAAGAGCGGGCCAGTTGTGCGCGCATTAACGGCAAGCCTGCTGGGGTGCTGGTAGTCTAAAAACGCGCCGGCGCCATTATCATCACCACCATCGAAAAGGCCCGCGAAGTGGTAGAGCAGGCGAAGGCGTTATTTCCCGCGGGCATGGAGGTCCATTACATCATGGACCAATCCACGGAAGTGGAGACCATGTGGTCCGATCTGCTGAATAACGTTCTGACCGCGGTGGTACTGGTGATGATTCTGATCATCGCCAGTATGGGGATGCGCTCGGCGATATTGGTGGGAATCACGATTCCCGGGGCGTTCCTCGCCGGCATCCTGGTGATCTGGATGATCGGCTACACCATGAACATCATAGTGCTGTTCTCGTTGATTTTGGTGGCAGGAATGCTGGTGGACAGTGCCATCGTGATTACGGAAGTCGCGGATCGCAATCTGGCCTCGGGTATGCCGCCCAAACGCGCCTGGGGCGACGCTTCCACCCGCATGGCGTGGCCGATTATTTCCTCCACCGCCACCACGCTCGCAGTGTTTGTGCCGCTATTGTTCTGGCCCGGCGTGGTCGGCCAGTTTATGAAGTATCTGCCAGCGACCGTCATTATCTGTTTGCTGGCATCTCTGCTGATGGCCCTTATCTTCCTCCCGGTGCTCGGATCGGTGACCCAGCGTAAAGCGTCGCCGCATCAGGTGGCGGCCAGTCGCTTCGGGCGTTGGTACTCGGCGCTTTTGGCTAAGTCATTACGTCGTCCTGGCGTTACATTTGGTTTGGTGGTGCTCGGAGTTGTTGCGACTTACGTCGCCTACGCCCGTTTTAATCATGGAGTGGAATTCTTCCCTTCCGTCGAGCCAGAATCCGCCCAGGTATGGGTGCGCGCGCGCGGAGATTTATCCATTTATGAGCGCGATAAATTATTGCAGCAGGTGGAGAATCGTTTGCAGGGCTTGCCGGAAGTCAAAGCACTTTACGCCCGCTCGCTGGTCAGCGCCAGTAACGAAATGCCGCCGGATGTGGTCGGCTCGTTGCAATTCCAATTTATCGATTGGCACCAACGCCGCAAGGCGCGGGTTATTCTCGATGAAATGCGCGGACTCACCAAAGATATTCCGGGCGTGTTACTGGAGTTCCGTGAACAGGAGAGCGGCCCATCCGGCGGCAAACCCATTGAGCTGGTGGTCACCAGTATGAACCCGGAGGAGGCTGATCGAGCGGTGGATGTTCTCATCGCGCAAATGCAGAAAATCGGCGGTTTTGTCGATATAGAAGATGACCGCAGCTTGCCGGGTATTGAGTGGCGGGTCGAAGTTGATCGCGCGGAAGCCGCGCGTTTTGGCGCGGATGTGTTGACCGTCGGCAATGCCGTGCAAATGGTCAGCAACGGTTTATTGCTCGCGAAATATCGCCCGCAGGATGCCAGCGATGAGGTGGATATCCGCGTGCGATTTCCGCAGAGTTGGCGCACCCTCGACCAAGTTGAGCGCTTGACGGTCAACACTGCGCGCGGTCAGATTCCGCTGAGCAATTTCATCAAATTATCGCCGGCACCTAAAACCAGTATCATCAAACGGGTTGATGGCAATCGCGCCATTACCATCAAATCTGATCTGGCGCCCGGCCAACAAGTTGCGGAGAGATTGAAGGCCCTAATGGACAGCGCGCCAAAACTACCAGATAGCGTGCGAGTAAAAGCGGCGGGTGAAAGCGAGGATCAACAGGAGGCCGCTAATTTTTTGGCCAGTGCATTTATTACTGCGATATTTTTAATGTTGATGATTTTGCTGTTCCAATTTAACAGCTGGTACGAATCTCTGCTGATCATGTCCGCTATCGTGTTATCAACGGCTGGAGTATTGTTGGGGTTATTAATTAACGGCCAGTCCTTCGGTATTGTGATGGTGGGTATGGGCATCATCGGTCTGGCGGGAATTGTGGTGAACAACAACATCATCTTGATCGACACCTACAATCAAATTCGCCCCGAGAAAAGTTCCGCGATGGAAGCAGCGCATGAAACCGGTTGCCTGCGTCTGCGCCCGGTATTGCTCACTTCAATTACAACCGTGCTGGGTCTTATGCCCATGGTGCTGGCGGTCAATATCAATTTGCTTGAACCCAGCCTCGGCTTCGGCGCCCCCTCTACACAGTGGTGGACACAGCTCTCCAGCGCCATCGCCGGAGGCTTGGCTTTTGCTACCGTGCTGACATTACTGTTCACACCCAGCATGTTGGTATTGGGAGAAAAGGTGCGGGAACGCATGAAACGCCGCAAAGGATAATGAGCGCGTCGCGTTCATGGGTGGATGTAAGAGGTGCTGCCTGTGACGAAATGCACAAGTGCGCGGAGAATAAGTTTTCAGCATTGACAAATATGGTGCGATGCGCATTCTTGCGCGGTGGATGTTTTTCACTATACCCTGCGGATCAGTTTTGCCGATAGTAAATTTCGTTAACAAATTTGATGGAACGCTATGAAGCGAATTATCTGGATGTTCGTTGTGGCTGTGCCGGGATTCACGCTCGCTGAATCCGCAATCAAATCAACACAATTAATGGATGATTGGTTGAACCTGGAAATTCAAAAAGGTCAATTACAATCCACTTGGAGCCAGCGCGAGCAGGATTTAGAGCAGCGTTTGAGTCTGCTGGATGTTGAATTGCGCCGCTTGAACGAAGTGGCTGCGCAACGTGTGGAAGCTGCGGATAACGTCGATCAGAAACGCAGTGAATTGCTGCAGAAGCAGGAAACGCTTGAGCAAGAACAAGCTCTCATGGCGGCGCAACTGCAAAAGACTCACCTGCGCATCAAAAGCTTGATGCCGCGTCTACCTCCCCCTCTTCAGTCTGAATGGCGGACACAAATTGACCTCGCCGCAGAAGAATCAGCGAGCAACAGCGAAAAGCTGGAGCGGTTGCTCGCGTTATTCAAAATGGCGGAAGAATTTGATGGGCGAATAGCACTGCATCGCGGTGAGTTAAATATGGACACCAAGGGTGATGATGCCGTTGTTGTTCAAGTTAACCAGATTTATCTCGGTTTAAGTCAAGGATGGTATATAACCGATGACTCAAAATTGTATGGCTACGGCCGCGCCACCTCACAGGGATGGCAGTGGTGGCATGGTGAGGCTGCCGATGCGGAGCTCGGCAGAACCTTGCATCCCGCGCAGATTCACCAGGTCTACCGCATGCTGCAGAACCCCACCACCGCTGACTTTGTCGCATTGCCTGTGAAGATAAATTAACTATAAGGATTTAATCGTGCGTGGGTTTTGTTTTTTCTCATCGGGTGTACTGAGCCTTCTCTTGATATTTAGTTGCAGCTCTGCTTCGGCTCAAGCGGCCATCGACACAGAATTGCTGCAACGCATCAGCCGATCCAAAAGCGAATTGCAGAGTCTGCAAAGCCGCATCAGTGAAAAAAGCCGCACTTACGCGCAGAAGCTGGAGCAGCGTGAGCGCGAAGTCACCGAAGCGCGCGCTAAGGTCGCAGTGCAGCAGCGTCTCGCCGACGAGCAAATTTTAAGTTTCGAAAAATTAAAAGAGCGCATGGAGCAGTGGGAAACCCAGAGCAACTATCAAGCTCATATGCTGCGCCATTATCAGGAGACCTTTGGTATCGCAAATAGCGATCAGCGTCATCCGGTCGACGCAATTCTTGGTCGCTTGGAAACGGCATTGGACCCCACTTGGCGGCCGATGCGGGTGATTACTCAAGAAGGGAGAATCGTAGAGGCGCCGGTGCTCAAGTTAGGGCCAGTGGAGATTGCAGTGGATGATCAAGCGCGCGTTGCCGGCCTATTGGTGAGAGAGCAAAACCTGGAACCTTATATCTTGGACATACTGGATTCCTCGGCGCAAAAAGATATTTGGAATTTGCGTGCTGACGGGCGCGGCAATTATCCTTTTGATCCGACCCTGGGGAATGCATTGCAGTTGCGTGAGCATGGCGACGGGGTTCTAGACCATCTGAAAAAAGGTGGGGTATGGGCGATCCCCATCGTATTTTTTGGACTGTTATCTCTGCTGATTTCGATATTGAAAGCGAGCCAGTTTTTGCGATTGCCAAAAGTGGACGATACTCTCGCGGAAAAGCTGCAGGGCGTGCACAGCAGGTCGCCCGATGACCTTCCGGCCGATGTTAAAACTGCGTATGTCAAAGCCGGGCCAAGCCAGCGCAAACTTGTCGAGATCGCGTTAAACAATCCAGTGTCACAACAGCGAGATGATCTGTTGGTGGCGAATCTGATGGAGCATAAACACATTCTGGAAAAGTACATGGGCGTGGTCGCCACCAGCGCCGCCATTGCGCCGCTCCTGGGGCTTTTGGGTACCGTATCGGGAATGATCGACACTTTCAAAATGATGACTATATTTGGTTCTGGTGATGCGTCGACGGTATCAGGAGGGATTTCGGAAGCCTTGATTACCACCGAGTTGGGATTGATCGTGGCCATTCCCTCATTGATTGTCAGCGCGCTACTGACCCGCCAGATTAAAAACCACACGCATCGACTGGAAAATTTCGCCGTTAAAATCAGCAAAATTTCGTTCACCTAAAATGTTTGCGCAAACCCTGAAGACCTTGGCGGAATCGTGGCCACTGCTGGATAACCCCGTGGTTTGGGCAACTCTGCTAGTGGCGTTTTTTTGTTACGGCCTGCTGATCCGCTTCTGTTTTTTGGAACGTCGCGACGAATACTGGTTTGAGTCGACCCAATATTGGCACCAGGGCATTCGTCAGATGTTGGCGGCACTACCCTTGCTGGGACTGCTGGGCACGATTACCGGCCTCACGGCGACATTTGTCAGCATGTCGCTGGAAGGTGGCTTAGCGCTGCAGGAACTCATAACGGGCGGAATAGGTGATGCGCTTTTCACGACCCAATTGGGGCTGGTGCTGGTAGTGCCTGGTTTGTTATTGGCCGGATTACTGAATCATCAGCGGCGCAACTGGATGATACGGAGCGAGCATGAGATCCTCAATCGAACAAAAAATTGAAGAAGCGAAAAGTCAGGATATCGATCTCGCCCCATTGCTGGATGTCGTTTTTATTCTGTTGATATTTTTTATCGTAACCACAGCATTTGTCCGCGAGACGGGTGTAGATGTGGAAAAGCCCACCGCTATATCGTCGCAAAAACTTCAGAAATCAGTCTATCTACTGGCGATTACCGCCGGTGGAGAGGTGTTTTACGGCGGCACCAATATTGGTGTCGATGGCGTGCGCGCAACGCTGTTGCAATTGAATCGCTCCAATGTGCGGCCGGTGGTGATTCAGGCCGACAAACGCGTATCCACAGAATTGTTGGTAAAAGTGATCGATCAGGCGAAACTCGCCGGAGTCGAAAGCATTAATATCGCAACTGCTTATGAATAGTGCGCAACTGAATGGCTACGGTTCTGTGCCACGAAAGAAAAGCGTCGCGGAGAGCGTGCTGGCATGGACTTTCAGTGCTCTTCTGACCTTCGCGCTGCTGCTGCTTATTTTGGCGGCGAAAATATCTCCGGTGAGGGAACCAGAAACCCTGACCATCCGCAATGTAGACGTTGCGGCTCCGCCTCCGCCCGAGCCACCGCCGCCAATTGTGCAGCAGCAACAATCCGTCTCCCCCAATCCAAGCATGGACTTGATGGGCGTCGGCGATGGGCCGACACTGAGTTATGCTTCCAATCCTCGTCTGACGCTCGACAATCTTATTCGCATCGAAAAGCCGGAATTCGATAAAAACGCTTTGGATTTCAGCTCCAATCTAAGTGTGGATTTTCCGCTGATCGAAGTCAAAGAGCTCGACAGCATCCCCCGATTGCTTTCCAACAACCGCATTGCTTTTCCGCGCCAGATGCGTGAACGCGGCATAGATCGCGTGACCACAAAGGTGGAAATCATCATTGATCAGCAAGGCAAGGCGTACGTTAAAAAAATTGTTGATCCAGTGTATCCGGAAATGGTGGAAGTGATTCGTAAAGCGATAAACGATTCGCGATTCACCATCCCGACCAAAAATGGCCGTCCCGTGCAAGCGATTTATCTTTATACGCTGGTCTTTATCAATAGAACATGAAAGAGGATATGGATGTATGTGGCTAGGAACATGTTTCCGCAACAAGAGTGCGCAAACAGGATTGTTGGGCATAATGGTGTTGTTGGGCATAACGGTGTTCCCGGGCATAACGATGTTGCTAGCAACTTCGGCTGCGCTGGCCGCTACGCCCAAAATGACAATCGAGTTTAGCCAGCCTACTTTTGTGTTGCCGCAGTTTACCGGGCCTTATCAGGAGCGCGAGGCCTCAATCGCACCTTCGGAATATGAAAAAGCCGAACAATTGCGGGAGATGCTTGATTCGGGCAAGCGCAAAGAAGTGCTGGCGGAGTTGGAAAAGTTTTATTCGATCGAACTCAGTCCGGCGATGTTAATGTTGCAGGCCCAGATTTATTTTTCGTTGGAAATGTACGACAAGGCCGAAGCCACTTATTTGAACGTGCTAAAACGCACGCCGCAGTTAATCCGCGCGCACAGCGATCTCGGCCAGTTGTATCTCATAAAGGAACAACCGGGAAAAGCGCGCGAGCATTTTGCCCGGGCGGTAGCCTTGGGTTCGAATGAGGCGTTAATTCATGGCCAATTGGGTTATTTAAATCTCATGCAATTTGGCGCTTACAGCGCAATCAGCAGTTATCAGCAGGCGGCCGCACTGGAGCCGGAAAATATGCAGTGGCAACAGGGCCTGCTTTCCGCGCTGACCCAGGCTCGCATGTTCGAAGCGGCACAGGCGTTGTTGAACGATATTATCAATCGCAAACCCAATGTTCCTGGTCTTTGGTTAAATCAGGCAGCGCTGGCGCTGAACAGTGAAAACCCCCGCTCGGCGCTCACCAGCTTGGAAATGGCTCTGTTGCTCGGCGATAAAGATCCGCGCAATCGCAAAACCCTGGCGCAATTGCATTTGCAGCTCGGCAGTTATGATCGAGCAATTGAATTGCTCGATGAAGGATTGCGTCAGAATTACTTTGACGGAAGCGGTATCAGTGAATATTTCACTTGGCTGACACGGCAGGATATGTGGGACAAGGCGGAACAGATGCTGAAACTGGTCTCACGCAATATAGACTCATTAAGCATGGATGAGCAGAGCCAATATCATGTGGAGGTCGCACAGGTGGCGGCCCGCAAAGGCGACTTAAAAAAAGCCGAAAGTGAATTTCGCCGGGCTCTGGAAATAAATCCAGCCAACGGCAATGCCCTTGTCACCAACGCCGCATTTCTAACACAACAGAAGAAGTATGCGGATGCAGAACTGCTTTATATGCGTGCGGAAGCCGTTTCTGGTGTGGAAAAGCAGGCGCTGCTTGGGCGCGCACAATTGTATATTCAAATGCAGGATTACAGTGCCGCGCTTACGCAGCTACGAGCAGTGTTGCAGAAATTTCCGGATATGGCCCACCTGAAAGACAATATCGACACTCTGGAAAATATCCTGAGAACCCAGAGCTGACATAACCCAAAACCAAGCGAGGAGAGAGTCAAATGAATAATAAGTGGATACTACCTGGAATCGTATGTGCGGGACTTTTGGCAGGATGTGGCGGCAACGTGAAGCGCGTCAATTGCAGTGGTTTGAATTGGGGCAATTTCGGTTATGAAACGGGTATAGCCGGCGAGTCGGTCAGAACATTCGATCCATACCGCGACAGCTGTGGCGATAGGTTGGAGGCCGGGGCTTTGCAAGCGTATCTGGATGGCTATTCTAAAGGTATTGCTGAGTATTGCACTTACAAAAATGGCTACAACCTCGGCTATACCAAAAAAGGGATGAGCAAAGCTTGTCCAGAAGAATTACGTGCTGAATACGAGCGCGGCTACAAATCAGGTAAGTTTGATCTGGAAACCAGAGTAGAAAATGCCCGCAACATGGGCGAGGGTAAAGGGATGTCTGAAGACGTGGAGCAAATGGAACAGTTCAAACCAAAGTAAGTACTTCCATATTTCTTGACCCAGCTATTTCCTGGGATAATCATGGGCAACATCATGTTGCCCAAACTCTTTTCTCTCCCAAATGCTCTTCTCAAGCATTTCCCTCAAACCTTTCTATACTCAAATCGGGCACTGCGGCTCCCGCGCCACAGTCTAAAAATTGGTTTTTACCTCGCTTCGGTCGTGCAGACATAAGGACGCTGTTTTAATTAACAGCGGCTTTTGCTGTTTGGTTTCCTCGGCAATGCGGGCCTTCCAGTAGAACAAACGGGGACTTCTTGATGCTTCACAAACTTGTTTTGGCTTTGTCTATGAGCGTGTTGCTGTTTGGCTGCAGCAGCTCGGATTCGAAACACCGCGACAATCCCGGCGGTTCCAACTCTAGCTCTTCGTCGAGCGCATCCAGCTCATCAAGTTCCTCGTCCAGCTCTAGCGGTATGGCGGCGAGCAGCTCATCAAGCTCTAGCTCGTCGAGTTCATCCAGTTCGAGCTCGTCATCGAGTGCTTCCAGCGGTCTAGTTGGCGGTTCCAGTTCTTCGAGCAGCAGCTCAAGTTCGTCGAGTTCAAGCTCAACCAGCTCGAGTTCCAGTTCGTCGAGCAGCAGTAGCGCGTCTTCCAGCAGCTCAACTTCGAGTTCTTCTTCCTCAAGTTCGGGCGGCGGGGAACCGGGGATTGAAATCAGCGGAAAAGTGACCGCGCCGGCGGATGCTGTAACACAGTTCAAGAATTTCAGTCTGTTGCAGTTTGTCATGAAGTTTTTCGCGGGCGATGCCGCAGCGGCAATTACCGGCCTGCAGCCCGTCACCGGTGCGACGGTAGAACTAATTCGCATCGACAACGACGGCAATCAAGTGGGTGACGTGCTCGCTGAAGCGGTTACGACCATCGATGGCAATTACACGTTGACGTTACCGGCGGGTGTAAATCTGGCGGGTGACCTAGTTGTGCGTATTACCGGCGCCAGCAACGGCGAGATGCGGGCACAGGTGGTGCAGCAAGCCGTAAATATTTCGCCTGTGTCAGAATTTATCTTGCGTAAATTTATTGAAAATGACACCGATCTCAAAGTGTTGGACACGTCGGCAGTGGTGAAATTGTCGGGACATGTACAAGAATTCGATCTCACCGTGGGCAGCGATCTTTCGGCGGTGTTTGAGCAACTGGAGGCCGCAGTTGGTGAATTTATTGAAGGTCAGATCGACGTAATACAATTGCCGCCGAACGACGCAACCGGCTTGGTTGGCGATTATCGCAGCGCATCTCTGCAGCTGGCGTTGCACGATAGCAATGCGCAAAACTTCGGCTCTTTTGCTGTCGATATGTGGCGATCAACCTTTACCTTCGATGGCAAGGCAGACGGTTCGGTGGACGTTCATCATTCGGGTGAAGAAACCGCCTGGGGCAATATGTTCGGTAACGATCTAGGCGGTACCCAGTTGAATTACTGGACTGATATGGATGAAGAGTCCGATACCTACGCCGCAAACTACCGCTCGGGCGTGTTGTTTATCGAAGGTGAGTTCGACGAAGAAATCGAAGACGATTTCGCTTGGCGATGGCCGCCGGTGACCTATCGCTTGCAGAAGGTTAAGGATCAAAATCTGTTCTTCCAATTAAATCAGGAAGCCTCTGTTCGCTATGCGACAATTGATACCGATGACGACGGTATTAAAGATGCGCTGAATCCGGCAGCTCCGGAAGGTGATGAAATCAATCGCGGTATTGAGGTGTTTTATAAAACGCCGACTGCCATGACGACGGCATCAGTGAATGGTGCTTACGGCCGGGTTTATCTTGGTGTGATGATGTACTCCAGTGGCCACTTAGAGCTCGAAGTGGAAGCCAATGAATTGGCCTTCGACAATGGAACATTGAATTACGGCGCAGCACAGCGCAACCGCATTAACCGCAATTCCGTCGGAGAGAATGAAGCGCATGTGGAGCCAACCGAGGAAGAAATATTATCCATCGAGGTTGCTGCAGATGGTCAAATTTCGGTTGAAGGAGAGCACATTGATGGCTACTTCAACGATACGGCGGATTTTGCGGTGATGGCGCAGGCATCCGGTGATGATGGCGAAGAGGCCAATTTCAGTAAAACCTTTTTCGTGAAATTGCCTAGTAGCGCACCGGTTATGGCGAGCAAACGCTATCGCATCATGTTCCTGGATGCACATTTCAAAGGCCGTGAGTTCCACTTGAGAAATACCCGCTTTGACTCCTTTGTAACGTTTAACAGTAATACTGCAGGAACTGCGCTCTTAGGCGGAACCACCCTGGAAAAAGGCAACCTCGGAGGTAATGTCGTGTCCGGCGTAATCCCCGTTGCTGAGAGAAATGTGACGGCACAAATTGGCAGTAATGGTGCTACCACATTACAGATCGCCGACGATGGTGGTGTTCTGCGTCTGCAGGGATATTGGAATACAACAGCAAGTTATGGTTTGTTTACCACAGGATTTGTTGCGACGGGGGAAACTGTGCCTAAGTCCGTTGGTCTTGCGGTGCTAGTTGAAGTCAGCGATGGGCAGCCGGAATAATTTCCGTCCTTGCCTAACAAAAATGCGGGCACTGCCCGCATTTTTATTTTGATGGCATTATTTTTTGTTGCCTTCACCAATATTCCCATGTGGTCGGCCCTTATTGGCCGTATGAGCGGAGGCCGGCTTTACCAGCGATGCGATGGTGAGGGCCAATAAACCGAGGAGCAGAAATCCGCCGACCAGCGGCACCAATGTTTGATTAAACAGCTGCCCGATGAGTGTGCCAGTGGAGATTGAAATCACTGACGAAATCGCACCGATCAAGGCGGCGGCGATTCCCGCGATGTGGCCCATAGGCTCCATGGCGAGGGCGTTTAAATTGCCGAACAACAAGCCAAAGCAAAAGAAAATAGTTGCAGCGTAAGTCATAAACAGCCACAGCGGCACTGCGATAATAAATTGCGCAAGCAGCATCATTGCTGAAGTTGCGCACAGGCAGACCAGCGCGGTGATACAAATGGAGCGAGGGCCGAAGCGACGCACCAGGCGCGAATTGGACAGGGACGCCAAACCGAGAGTAAGCGCCAGTGCACCAAAATAAATTGCAAAGGCGTCGCCCACGGCATAAATATTCTGAAAGATTTGCAGGCAAGAATTCAGATAACCAATCAAG
>JBQGED010000412.1:0-15898 GCA_052039425.1 Sphingobacterium griseoflavum
CAAAAAACTTAATCGTAATTACATCGGGATCGAACTCAACCGCGAATACGTCAAGCTCGCCAAAACCAGAATTAAAAATCTCAAATAAACCTCAATGTCACCCTCTCAAGATTTACGAATAAACGATTCAAAAACTAACCAAAACTCAAAGAATAACGAACTTTCGATCTTTGCCAAAACCAATTTCCGCGACCGCTTGGTGCACGACTCCAATACTCGCGGCTCCGGCGAGAGGTTTGGTGTTGGAGGAGTAAAAGCGCCCGAAAGCGACATAACTGGCGCCCTCGTCCCGCGCTTGCCGCGCCAAGGTGATATCAGCGTGGCAGGTGACGCCGACGATGGCGCTGTCGCCGAGCAGACGGCGGGCTTCCGGAACGGAACCATCTCCCTGGCCGAGATGGACACCGTGAGCGCCACAGGCCAGAGCTATATCCGTGCGGTCGTTGATGATGCAGAGCGCCCCGTACTGGTTGCACAGCGCCACCAAGCGACTTCCCAGCACTTCGAGTTGGGTGGCGGAAGCGGATTTATCGCGTAGCTGAATCGCTTTGACACCGGCGGCAAGCGCCTGGGTAGCCGCTTCGAACAACCGCTCGCCCGGCAGCAATAGCGAGTCGGTAATCGCGTAGATAGGGCCCAGGTTGTTCAATGGGTGGCGTTCCCTGGCAGATCGGCGGTGGAGCAGGTGGGTTCAAGATTTTTGTCCGCCCAGAACAGGCGGTGGGGCACCGGTCGGCCGAAACCCAATTGGCGAGCCGCCGCCAGTGCCTGCCAAGTGTAGTTCTGCGCCTGTTCCACAGCGGCTTGAACGGGACAGTCGTGGGCGCGCAGGGCAGCGATTGCGGCAGCCAGAGTGCTGGTGGCGCCGTGGCAGGTTGGTGGCGCCTGCTCCCATTCATAATGTTTGATCACGCCGCTGCTGCCGTACAACCCGGTGGTAGAGCGGTTTTCCTTGGCGAGTGACTGGGTCAGCAACAAATGGCGGCAGCCCTTGCTGGTGATCGCCTGGGCGGTGGCGTCTATGGTGTCCGCTTCCTTGGCGATTATGTGCGCTTCATTGAGAGAAATTACCGCAACCTCGCTCAGTGGCAGCAGCAATGCAGTGAGAGCGGAAGGCAAATCCGCCTGCTCAATGCTGTCCCTATCCCAGAGGCAGAACGCCGGGTGGATGATCAGCGGCAGATGCGGATAGTCCTGCAGAATGGAGTGAATTGCCTCGACGTTGGCGACGGAGCCGGCAAAACCCACTTTTACCGCCTGCACCGGCATGTCTTCGAGTATGGAGCGCGCCTGTTCGATAAGCAGTGTAGTTTCCACTGGGATCGCTTCGTTGTTTTCAGTCGTGGCCGTGGCGCAAAGGGCGGTGGCGACCGGAGCGCAGTGGCATCCCATACTGGCGACGGATTCAATATCCGCCTGCAAACCGCCGCCCCCAGAGGGGTCGAGAGCGGAAAAACACAATACAACGGGAGGGTTGGAGTTCTGCATGTCACACGCTCCTCATTATTCGTTTTGTCAGGCGGGCATTTTGGTCACGACCAAAAACACTATGGCGATTAGAAACAACACCGGAATTTCATTGAACACGCGAAAGAATTTATGGCTCGGAACCGGCTTGTCTTGGGCGAATTTGCGCACATAAGCGCCGCACATATGATGGTAGCCGATCAGACAAACCACGAACCCGGCTTTGATCCAAAACCAGGTGCTGGAGCCGTAATAAGACCAGTAGAGATGCGCCATCCAGCCGCCGAAGATAATGGTGGCCACCATGGCGGGAGTGCCAATGGCTCGGTACAGCTTGCGCTCCATGATCTTGAAGCGCTCACGGCCGGCGGTGTCTTCAGTCATGGAGTGGTAGACAAACAGGCGGGGCAGGTAGAAGAGCATGGCAAACCAACTAACGACAGCAATGATATGCAGTGATTTGACGATCAGTGGCAGCATGTATCAGCACCCTGTCCTGAATAAAAAGAGGACGATTAAATTCGGTAAAAGTTTTTGATTGCGTCCTCCGTGACAATTCCCCGCACCGATATTGTTAACAAGTTATGTTGGTGCGGCACATAGAGCGCTTCGGCCTGGGATGAACGCATGGCTTCAAGCGCGTCCCACAGGCTGGCGGTTTCATGGATCGGCGAGAGTAACAGACGCCGTGCGGGGATGGCCAGCAGATCTATGTTTCGCTCCAGGCTCAACACCTCCACTGGCGCGTTTTCCAAATAGGTGGCCAGATCCGCTGCACGCATGGCGGTTTTATCGCGAGATTGATCATCATTGGCATCGAACACCAGCCAGTCCGGCTGGTCCGCCAGCAACTGTTTCACTTGGTCATAATTCAGCTGACGTTGGGCGTATAGCAGATTGGTATTGAGCACGTTAGCGATGCCGGTTTTCTTCAATACTTGCAGCGCCGGGCGGAAATCCAGACTCTTACCCGTGGCGTGCAGCTGCTCCATAAAAACGCCCTGATAGTGGAAGAGATTGCGGGTGATCAGGCAGGCAATCACGATCACCAGCATTGAGGGAAAAATCATATGGGGGTTATAGGTCAGCTCTAGCGCCGCGACCAACGCCGCCATGGGTGCGTTGAGCGCCGCCGCCATCATGCCGGCCATGCCGATGATCACGTAAAATCCGGGGTCTGCAATCGCTGTGGGATAGAGTCCCTGCGCTATGACGCCGACGGCGCCACCGAGGCAGGCGCCGATAATCAAGGTGGGACCGATAATGCCGCCGGGCACACCCAGCGCAATCACTGCGGCGCTGCTCACCAATTTGGCAATGCCCACGATCAGAAGCGTGCGCGCGGCCAGCTCACCTGCCGCAGCCGCATCCAGAGTGTCGTAACCCAGCCCCATGATTTCCGGCACCGGCCAGGCGATTGCAGCGGTAAGCAGAGTGGCGAGCATTAGGCGAACCACAAGCGGCCAGTGCAGGACCCGCAGAGCGCGCACATGGACCGCAATAAAGCTGGCGCCGGCGCACGCGATCACGAGGCCGAGCACCAACATCAAAGGCAGTTCCCATAGGGTTTGCATCTGGCTCTGCTGCTCGATCTGCAGTAATGGCGTACCGCCAAACACCAGCTGCGCTATGGCTGCGCCGCTGAAAGAAGCCAGAATCACCGGCACGAAACCCACCAGCGTGTATTCCATCAAAATCACTTCCATGGCGAAAATCACCCCCGCCAAAGGAGTGTTAAAGGAAGCGGAGATGGCGGAGGCGACACCGCAGCCGATCAAGGTGTAGCGGCTGTTGTTGGGTAGATTGAGCCAGCGCGCGCAGCGGCTGGCGACACCCGCGCCGAGATGCACTGCCGGCCCTTCGCGGCCCACCGATTGGCCGCTGATCACGCTGATGACACCGCCGACAAACTGCACATACCAATTGGTGGCGGGCAGATGGCCTTGATAGTTGTAGAGCCGGTCCAGCACATGGCCGACGCTGACTTGGCGATTGCCTTTGCCGACCAGAAGCAACAACAACAGCAGGCCAAGCCCTCCGGCGCCGAGAAACCACCACCGCTGCGTCAGCGAAAGCAGCTCAAAACTTTCCACACCCGCAGGCAAAACAAATCCCAACGGAAATTCAATACACAGGCGAAATAACGCGATGACCAGTCCGGCGGCGATGCCCACCAGCAGGCCCAAAAAGGTCAGCTGGGGAAGGGCGTCGATATAAGAGATAGAGTAGCGGAACTGGTGGAATGCGCTGCGCACGCGCTGGTGGTACTTGGATCTGGAGGCTTCCGCCGAGTCTTTCATAAATGGGTGAGTCCGTGAGTCAACTTCAGTTTTCCCTGAAAGGCCATTACCATACGTCCCCTTGGGGCGCGATTCTACACAGTATTGACGTCGCAATCGCAGGCGCGGCTGTTGCCGCGGTGGTAGTTACTGACCGGGTGTGGAGGTGATGGTGATTCGAGTAGGTATCGTTGGCGGGACCGGCTACACCGGTGCAGAGTTGTTGCGCTTATTGGCGACACATCCGGACGCGCGGGTTGATGTTATTACTTCTCGCGGCGAAGAGGGTAAAAAAGCGGCAGATCTTTTTCCCAATTTACGCGGCCACTGCGACCTTGCCTTCAGCGCCCCCAACCCCGAACGCCTATTGGAATGTGACGTCATTTTCTTCGCCACGCCCCATGGCGTTGCCCAGTCTTTGGTGCCCGAACTTCTAAACTCTGGTGCGCGCATTGTCGATCTCTCTGCGGATTTCCGTATCCGCGACACGTCGCTCTGGGAGAAATGGTACGGCCAGCCTCACCAGGCTCCGGCTCTGGCGCAAGAAGCCGTCTATGGTTTGCCAGAGGTCAACCGCGACCGCATCCGCGACGCCCGCCTGATCGCCTGTCCGGGCTGCTATCCGACTTCCGTTCAGCTTGGTTTCTTACCTTTGCTGGAGCGGGGTTTGGTGGATCCGACCCGGCTGATAGCCAATTCCGCCTCCGGTGTCAGCGGCGCCGGACGGCAAGCTAAAGTTGACATGTTGTTTGCCGAAATCACGGATAGCTTTAAAGCTTATGGTGTTAAAGGCCATCGACATCTGCCGGAAATCGAGCAGGGCCTGCGCGATATTCAGCAAGGGCGTGGTGAGCCGGCACAACTGACTTTTGTGCCGCATTTGCTGCCTATCGGTCGCGGCATCCATTCGACCCTTTACGCAACACTGTTGCGCACCGACGTGGATCTGCAGGCGCTTTATGAAGAGCGTTTCCGAGACGAACCGTTTGTAGACGTTCTGCCGGCGGGAAGCGTGCCGGAAACCCGCTCGGTACGCGGCACCAATATATGTCGGCTTGCGGTAGCGCGGCCGCAGAACCGCGACATGGCAGTGGTCTTGGTGGCGGAGGACAATCTCACCAAAGGCGCTTCCGGCCAGGCGATACAATGTATGAATATCATGTTCGGTTTTGCCGAGACGGCTGGGCTTGAGACTCCGGCATTTCTTTAATGACGATTCAGCAACCTATTCATCATGCCAGCGGCGACTAGCGACCGAAGTTAAACGGACACACTCATGGCGGTAGTCAAAGGCAGCAAGGTCTATCAATGGTCGGTGGTGAAAAGCCGCCCACACACGCGTATCTGGCAAGCGGCGATCCTTTGCTTACTGGTCGCGGTCGCCGTCATAACAGCATTTATGCTGGGCCAGCATCTTGCGATTGGAGCGGACAGCAGGGCGCTGCAAGATCTTGCCGCGGCTCGGGCGGAACTTGAAGAAGTCCGCAAAGCTGAGCAGGAGCTTCGCCAGCAGCGGGAAAATGCCAAGTTAGGTGCTGAGGTTGATCGCAAGTCCCTCGAGGATGTGCGCCAGGAAGTGATCGATCTGCGAGCTGCCGTCGCCAACTTGAAAGAGGAAAACCAGTTCTACCGCAATTTGATGTCGCCAGAGGGAAACACCCGCGGGCTTAGCTTTGGTCCGGTTGAAATCGTACAGACGGATCGGCCGCGCACCTTCCGCTACAAAGTGGTGGTGCAGCAGCTCGCGGCACAGCATGAAGTGCTAACCGGGACCCTCCGTTTTAACGTAGTCGGCCTGCAGAATGGCGATGCCAAAGTGCTGGCATTGAAGGAAATCTCCTCCACCATTGACAACAATAACATTCAGTTGCGTTTCAAATACTTCCAGAACATTGAAGGCGAGCTGGTGCTTCCAGACGGGTTTGAGCCGGAGCGAATCGAGCTCGAGGCGCGCCCGTCGGGCGGCAGCGCCACACCAGTGGAAAAGCGTTTGTCCTGGCTCGTGCAGAGTGCCTGAACGTTTTTATCGGAATTTTCTTAGGAGTTTCATATCATGGGGTCTAACCACACCCTCATATCCAAAGGCACCCGTATCGTCGGCGATGTGCACTTTACCGGCGAACTGAATGTTGAAGGCCAATTGGTCGGCAATATCATCGCCGACAATAATTCCGAGCTGCTGATCAGCCAGTCCGGCCGAATCGAGGGACAAATCCAGGCCCCCAAGGTCATAGTTCGCGGTCTGGTGCAGGGTGATATCCGCTGTACCAAACACTTGGAGCTGGGTGCGACGGCGGTGGTGAACGGCAATGTGTTTTACACTTTGATCGAAATGGTCAAAGGTTCCCAGGTCAATGGCAGCCTGGTTTACGTTAACGAAGCGGAAGGTAAAAAGAAGGCGGCGGGTTCGGCCTGAACGGTTGATCCTTCGAATTCTTGAGAGGCAGTTATGTCAGTTGCGCAATCCTATACCCCAACTCCTATTCAGATCAGCCCTAACGCTGTGGCGAAAGTTCGCTCCTTGCTTGAAGAAGAGGGCAATCCCGATCTGAAACTGCGGGTGTACGTGACCGGTGGCGGCTGCTCCGGTTTCCAATACGGCTTTTCTTTCGACGAGGAGTTGGAGGATGACGATACCCGGATTGAAAAAGACGGTATCACGGTGGTGGTGGATCCCATGAGTTATCCCTATCTCGTCGGGTCGCGGCTCGACTATCAGGAGGGGTTGCAAGGCTCGAAATTCACGGTGGAAAACCCCAACGCCAGCAGTACCTGCGGCTGCGGCTCTTCCTTTTCGATCTGACCTTAGACCCGGGGCCGTGCTGTCCCGGGGTAGATCCCGCCCAATATTACCTCGCGTTCTGCGCCCGTCACTGTGGTGATGTTCCCTGCAAGATGATTGAGAGTTCGCATGGCGAGCCACGCAAATGCAGCCGCTTCAACATATTCCGCCGGGATATCGAATTCGTCGGTGGTGTGGATTGAGCATTGCGGCAACAACTCATGTAGACGCTTCATCAACATCCCGTTCTTGGAGCCGCCGCCGCATACCAGAACGTCGGCCACATCGGTCAAATCGTTGATTTGAGCTGCAACGGATCGCGCCGTCAGCTCCAGCAAAGTTGCTTGGACATTCTGCTGCGCAATGGCTGGAAATGCTTGTAACACTTCCAGTAGCCAAGCCAGACTGAATTCTTCTCGGCCAGTGCTTTTAGGGGCCGGCAGCGCAAAGTAAGGATGGGCATAAAGTTGCGCGTATAGATCAGGGATCACAGTACCTTCCGCAGCCCAAGCGCCATCCCGGTCAATCGTTTCTCCTTTGCAATGGGAAATCCAGGCATCCATGAGGCCATTGCCGGGACCTGTGTCATAGCCGCGCACTAAACCTTCGAAGGGAAGTATGGTGATATTGGCGATGCCACCGACATTCAACACTACTCTGGATCGCTGTGCATTGGCGAAGATTGCCTGGTGAAAAGCTGGCACCAGCGGCGCACCTTGGCCGCCTGCCACTATGTCGCGGCGGCGGAAATCCGCCACGGTGGTAATGCCGGTAATTTCTGCGATGGTGTTGGGGTCACCTATTTGCAAGGTGAAGCCGAAACCATTATTCAGCCGCGGGCGGTGGCGAATGGTTTGTCCGTGACTACCAATCGCGGTGATGTCGCTGGCGGAATACCCGGTAGTTTGTAAGAGTTGTAACACCGCGTCGGCAAAGAGGCCGCCTAATTCGCGGTCGAGCGCGCCCATATGATCAATTTCATCGTTTCCCGAAGTAAACAGACTGAGGATTTTCTGACGTACCTGTTGGGGAAGGGGTAGTTGGATTGCTTGCAGAACTCGGCAATCCTTGCCATCGAGCAACACCAGCGCCGCATCTATCGCGTCTGCACTGGTGCCTGACATCAGCCCAATATAGAGCGGCACGGGCTAGAGCTTATTGGAATTGTTAGTATTGCTTGCCAGGGTGGTGGTCTGATCAAGTTGAGCGATCAGTGGTTGCGTCTGTGCATAAAACCGTTGCAACTCACTGTTTTCAACGGAAACCACCTTGGGTAGCTTCTGCAGAATCGTACGTGGATCCCGGTGCACACCATCGAGCAGGAATTCGTAATGCAGATGCGGTGCAGTGGAATATCCGGTGGAACCGACAGTGCCGATTACTTGGCCTTGGCGAATACGAGTGCCGACTTTCACCGCACGTTTGTGCAAGTGAAGATATTTAGTCTGCACGTCAGAGCCGTGCTGGATCACCACATAGTTGCCGTTCGCCTCGGTATAGCCGGAGGCGATCACCTTCCCATCGCCAGCCGCCCACACGGGCGTGCCGCGGTCAGCTGCATAATCGATACCACGATGGGGGCGGACGGTTTTCGTGATGGGGTGGAGGCGGCGGGGATTGAAGTTGGAGCTGATGCGGCGGAAATCAAGGGGCGCGCGAAGAAAGGCTTTGCGCATGGCTTTGCCTGTGGGCGAGTAATATTGCGCTTCGCCGTTGCGGTCGACGTAGCGCACTGCCCGCAAAGTTGTACCTTGATTGGTAAATTCCGCCGCCAGAATGGAGCCGGACCCTAAGCGCTGGCCGTCCAAAAATTTTTCCTCGTAGAGAATTCGGAAGCTATCGCCTTTGCGGATATCCAATGCGAAGTCCACGTCCCAACCGAAAATCGCGGCCAGGGACATAATCAGGTCTTCATCCAAACCAGCGTCCATTCCCGCTTTGTACAGTGATGAATTGATCACGCCGGTGCGCACAGCCTGCTTGATATCCGGCTTTTTCTCCATGCGCGAATATTCAAAGCCGCCAGCTTCAGTGGCCGTGAACATTTCGCTGCGCAGCGCATCGATATGGTGAGTCAATGACAGGAGCTTGCCGTCATTATTGAGGCTGAATACCAGCTTATGACCTGGATAGAGCTTGGCGAGCTTCTTCGCCTCGTGACCTGAATTGACCAAGCTGTACATGTCTTTGTCAGTCAGCCCGGCGCGTTTGAATAGGGTGGATAAAGTGTCGCCATTTTTGACCGTCAACTCGGTTGCATTGGTGAGTGAGGTCTCCAGCTCCAGTTCCATATCTAAATTTGGCCAAGCAATCTCCGCAGAAGGAAGACTGTGTTCTAGCGTGGGCAGCTCTAAAGACAAGGTATGACGGCGCGTTTCGTTTTTACCTGATGGCAGCGTCGCAGCAACAATCAAGGCGGAAATCAAGCCGCCAGCCAGAAAAATATGTGCCTTGGGGAAAAAAGACAACATGCCCGCGGATTCGCCTGGGACTGATCTCTTAGGGATTTCAATAGGTTCCATCGGACAATTTAATTACAAAATGAAGAAAAAATGACTCATTGTTTATAACAGAAAAACCGGCGTTAATCACCCTGACTCAGGGATTTATGCCAAATAAATACAATAGTTTATGTTGCGGCTTGTGTTTATAGATTCTTTCGGTATCTTTGGCGAATTTTTACTCCTGAAAGAAATTAGCGTTAAGGCGAACCCTATGCCGGTCGATACTCGACTCCTCAGCGATCTTCAAAACCGCGGTCTGATTGCCCAAATGACGGGCGATCAACAACTGTATGAGCATCTATCGACCGCCCGCACTGTTTATTGCGGCTTCGATCCGACAGCAGATAGTCTACATATTGGCCATTTAGTTCCGTTGCTCATATTGCGACGTTTTCAATTGGCCGGTCATAGACCTATTGCATTGGTTGGTGGCGCTACGGGTTTAATTGGCGACCCCAGCTTTAAGGCGCAAGAGCGCAAGCTCAATACGGCTGAAGTTGTTGGCGAGTGGGTCGAGAAACTGAAAGCGCAAGTTTCAAGATTTATAGAGTTTGGTGACAAAGACAATTCTGCGCAGGTGGTGAATAACCTGGACTGGGTCGGCCAGATCAACGTATTGGACTTTCTGCGCGACATCGGCAAGCACTTTTCCGTCAATAACATGATAAACAAGGAGTCGGTCAAGCAGCGGCTGGAGCGGGAAGGGACTGGACTGTCCTTCACCGAATTCACTTACATGCTGTTGCAGTCATACGATTTTGCCGAACTCTTTCATCAGCATGGTTGCACCCTGCAAATCGGCGGTTCCGATCAGTGGGGAAATATTACCGGCGGCACTGATTTGACTCGCCGGCTATACGGAGGCCAGGTTTTCGGTTTAACCGTACCACTGGTGACCAAAGCCGACGGTACTAAGTTTGGTAAAACCGAGTCAGGCGCTGTGTGGCTTGATGCGTCCAAAACATCTCCGTATGCGTTCTATCAGTTTTGGCTCAACACTGCAGACGCTGACGTCTATAAGTTTCTGCGGTATTTCACTTTCCTGAGCGTTGAGCACATTGCGCAAATTGAAGCGAACGATAAAACGTCTGGGGTAAAGCCGGAAGCGCAGCGAGTTCTTGCTGAAGAAGTGACCAGATTGATACATGGAGAAACCGGTTTAACTGCAGCCAAACGCATCACTGAAGCATTGTTCTCTGGAGATTTGGGCTCTCTTTCCGAGAACGATCTAGAGCAGCTCAAACAAGATGGAGTTCCTTATACAAAACTCTCTCGCGCCGATTTTGTCGATCGCACCCTCACACAAGTATTGGCGGATGCAGGATTGGCGTCCTCGGGCAAACAAATAAAAGACGCACTGGCACGTGGCGCTGTGCAGATTAACCAAACAGTGATTACGCCAGAGGAAAATACCGATCCGGCTGCGTGTTTTGCTGTTGAGCACGCCCGGTACTCTCGATTCTATCTGACCAAAATGGGCAAAAAGACATACCATTTATTTGAAATCGCATAATCCCTTTCTTATTAAAACACCCATGGAAGATGGGTGTTTTTCCATCAGCATGTTAATTTTTCATATAGCCTATCTGATATTTTTTGTTGTTTTTGATAGCGAAAAAGCATAAATGGAAGGATCACGACGTTATAGGGTGAAATAACGCGACAAATGGGTTGTTGTTTGTTTGACCCTATGTTTATTTTTTCCTATGCTACGCTGCCTAAAAAACAGATAAAACCTAATAATTCCATCAATGTTCTGGGGTCATCTATGACTACTCGCGAAACTGAAGTCAGTCGTTCCAAACTCGTCTTCAAAAAATCCACCCTCGCCGTATGTATTGCCGCGCTGACGGCGGCACAAGCTTATGGTCAAAGCTCCTCTGCGGAAGAGCCGGCAACTTTGGAAGAGGTTGTGGTGTATGGAGTAAAACAAAGTCTGCAAAACGCTCAGGATATTAAAAGAGACTCTGACACTTTTGTTGACGCCGTTTCGGCATCGGATATCGGTGCTCTTCCGGACAGAAGCGTTCTTGAAGCGATGCAGCGTATTCCTGGTGTTTCCATTGAGCGATTTGCGGCAGCGGATGACCCTGATCACTTTTCCGTTGAGGGTAGCGGTGTTGTAATCCGAGGTCTTACTCAAACTCGAAGTGAATTCAATGGGCGAGATGCGTTTACCGCTAACTCCGGTCGCGGCTTGAGTTTTCAGGATGTTCCTCCTGAGTTGATGGGATCTGTAGAGATCTTTAAAAACCAGACCGCTGATATGGTCGAAGGTGGTATTTCTGGAACGGTAAACCTCAAAACCAGAAAGCCTTTCGACAGTAATGAGAGGCTCATTGCGTTCACATTAGATGCGACCTATTCAGACTTTGCAGAAGAAACAACCCCGGCAGGATCTCTTTTGTTCAGCGATGTCTGGGAAACAAGTGCAGGACGATTTGGTTTATTGTTAAACGTTGCTGCGTCGAATATGAAAGCTAGAACTGACGGTGTTCAGGTCGACCTTTATATACCTCGAACCAATATCGATGCAGAGGGAAATCCCATAGAAGATGGGAATACTCTTTTTATTCCTCGTGGCGCGAACGTGCGTACCCAAGAGCATGACCGCGACCGCGAAGGTTATGCAGCCGCATTACAGTGGGCTAATCCAGATGACACTGTCGTCATAACTGGCGAAATTATTCGTTCAGAGTCCACCAATTCCTGGGTTGAGCACGCGATTGAATTTCAGGATGAGGATTACGAATACCAAATCTATGCTAACCCGGACTACGATTTCGGCGTCGATAGCAATGGGTACTTCACTCATGGACATCTCGTCGTAGATTACGGAAGCAGATACCGCTTTGAGCAGGACGGAGCCGCAGTTGGGCAAGCAACCACTCGCGGTCCAACCGGCTTATTTGGTGGCAAGTACGCTGCAGTTACGCGCTCAGCGGAAAATACCAATCTTGTGACAGATTATGCGTTGAATGTCGTATTTAAGCCGACCGAGAAGCTTTCGATTAATGCCGATCTCCAATATGTTGAGGCGGAGGTCGACAACCTGGATTTGTCTATCGCCAACGGCTTCTTTGCTGAAACCGCTATAGACCTTCGTGGGTCGGTTCCGCAGGTCAGCTTTAGTGATCCCTTTGCAGTAAATCCGCTCGCAAGTCCTGCAGCTGGAAATCATCTGGCATCGCCAAGCTCATATTTCCTCCGCTCTGCCATGGATCACATTGAGGCCAGCAAAGGCGATTCAACCGCATTCGCGATGGATTTCGACTACGAAATTGACGGCAGCTTTTTTACCTCCATTGAATCAGGCTTCCGAATTGCGTCGCGGGAGCAAGAGAATAAATGGGCAATTTATAACTGGAAGGCGCTGTCAGAATCGTGGACGAATTGGGGAGCCACCAACGCGGGCCCCGGTTGGCTGGATGAGCATGGGACGCTCGGTGGTGTTCAGGTATATGACGCCTACTCATTCGATAATTTCCATCGTGGAGGAGTGTTTGGAAATTCTGGACAAGCATTGCTGTTCCCGTCAGCGTCCTTGGTAAGGGATTATGATTTGGCTCGCTCAATTTTGGGGGAGGGCGGAGCACTTACTGGCAGTACTTGGCGGCCGCTTCCTAATCGTGTGTTAGAGGATGCCAATGGAGACCCGGTCAATCCTGACTGGGAAGGCGGCGGACCAAATGGCGAATGTTGGGGTAATACCGCTTGTTACGTGCCACTTGCGACCATTCCTGGCGGGTATCTTCCTGAAGAAGTGAACTCTGTTAAAGAAGATAATCGAGCGCTATACCTAAAGGTTAATTTCGGTAGCGACGACCACGAAATCCGCTACAGCGGTAATTTTGGTTTGCGCTATGTCAAGCTGGATACAGAAACCGATGGTTTTGTTGTTTACCCAGATTTTGCTCCTGAAACTGAAGGAGATCCGAAAGAGAATCTTCCTGAGGACGATAGAGCCTTTGGTAATGATGCATTCACAGCCACCTCAACGTCTTCAAGTTATTCAACCGTGCTCCCGAGCTTTAACTTAAAGCTGGGTGTTACGGATGATGTGATTCTGCGGTTTGCTCTTGCCAAAGCAATTGCATTGCCTGACATCGGGAAAAAGCGAAATTACGTAAATATCGAAGCCGACAGGGTTGTCGAGATCGATGATGATACGAGTGTCGTGAACTTCTATAAGTCCAGTGACACGGGCAACCCGATGCTTAAGCCAATGGAAGCTATTCAATATGACCTGTCATTTGAGTGGTATTTCTCGGATGTGGGTTCTTTGACTGCCACTATGTTCGGCAAGAAATTGAGGAACTATTACATCGATGGCGCTTTCCCGCAGCAATTCACTAACAATGGTGTAACTAAGACCGTTGAAGTGTCTGGCCCTGTGAATGGGGATGGCGGCGACATTAATGGTTTCGAGATAGGGTATCAGCAGTTCTACGATTTCCTGCCTGAGCCGTGGAATGGTTTAGGTATGCAGTTCAACTATACCTATGTGGGTAGTTCAGGAACGCCTAACGCCAACCTCTCGAATTTCTCTGAAGGCGAAAATGACCGTTCAGATACGGCTTTTTCAAATTTGCCGCTGCAGGGGCTTTCGAAAGATACGTATAACTTGACGCTCATGTATCAGATGGCGCCGGTAGAAGTCCGATTGGCGTATAACTGGAGATCAGAATACCTGCTGACCACTCGTGATGTCATTACCACCTTGCCGATCTACAATGATGATTATGGTCAGTTGGATGGTTCAATCTTTTACGACCTGACCGAGAATTTCAAAGTTGGTTTGCAAGTGACCAATCTCTTGGATACAACGACCAAGACCTTAATGCAGGTTGATAATGATGGAACCAAGCTTGGCCGCTCATGGTTCTTGAATGATCGCCGAGCATCATTGGTTCTGCGTGGTACATTCTGATAGTGGCTTAAAAGTGGAAGGCGCACATTGGTGCGCCTTTTTTTTGCTCACGTAAAAATGCGCGGAGTGTAGTTTGTGGTTTGTTTTGTGAGCAGGAAATGACGGGCGAAATGAATAGCACATATCCGAAGTCAATTTTGATCGTCGGTGGCGGAAGTGCTGGCTGGATGACAGCGGCTTATTTGTCAAAATTTTTATCGGGTTCGGGCGTCGCTATCTCGGTGCTTGAATCCCCTCAGATCGAGACGGTCGGAGTCGGCGAAGCTACTATCCCGCCTATAAGAGATTTCAACCTCGCATTGGGAATAGATGAAAATACATTTATCAAACAGACAAAAGCGACGTTCAAGCTTGGAATTGAGTTCGCCAACTGGGGAAAGCTTGGCGACCAATATTTTCATCCCTTCGGTTCCCTTGGTCGACCGACCCCAATAATTCCATTTCATCAGTACTGGATAAAGCTCAAGCAGTTAAATCCGGCAGCAAGTCCTGCGCAATTTTCCCTTGAAACACAAATGGCAGCGATGGAGCGGTTTTCAAAACCTAGCGCCGATCGCAGCTCGCCTCTCTATGGTCTTGGGTATGCCTACCATTTTGATGCGGCGCGATATGCTGCTTTCTTAAGCGATTTTTCGGCTAAATATGGTGTACATAAAATCAGCGGCACTGTAGGTGAGGTGCTTGTTGATAGCAACACTGGATATGTTGATGGCTTAGTGCTCGAGGATGGGCAGAAGCTGGTCGCCGATCTTTATGTGGACTGTACCGGTTTTCGAAGTTTGTTGTTGGGCGGTGCTTTAAAGACGGGTTATGAGTCTTGGGATGAAGAATTGTTGTGTGACCGCGCTATAGCGGTTCCGTCGAGCCACGTTCGTACAAATCCTTATACAAGGTCAATTGCATGGACGGCCGGATGGCAATGGCAAATACCTCTGCAGCACAGGACTGGGAATGGACTCGTGTATTCCAGTAGATATGCTAGCGATGAGGAAGCCTTGGAGTTTTTGTTGACACAAATAGAGGGGCAGCCGCTGATGGACCCCAAGAAAATTTCATTTCATCCAGGTAGGCGAGAAGCTTTTTGGGTGAAGAATTGCGTAGCGATAGGCTTGTCGGCTGGATTTCTTGAGCCTTTGGAATCGACCAGTATTCACCTTATTCAAACGGCTATTACCAGACTATTTGATGCTCTTTCGTCGGGAGGTGTTTGTGATGCAACGGTGCGCAGATTCAACCAGCAGGTTATAGATAGTTATACGAAAGCAAAGGATTTTGTTGTCCTTCATTACAAATTAACGCAGCGTAAAGATTCTGAGTTTTGGAAACGCTGCGGCGATATTGAAGTGAGCCCTAATCTTTCGGACAAGATTTCTTTGTATAAAAGCGGTGGTCAGATTTTTAGAGATAATGGAGAGCTTTTCGATGTCACTAATTGGCTCGCCGTATTTGATGGCCAGGGGTTATTGCCTGGTGGCTACCATCCAGGTGTTAATCGCCTGACTGATGTCGAGCTCGGTCAGTTCATGGCGGATACGGCTGAGGTAACTAAAAAAGCCGTACTAAATATGCCGAAACATTTTGAATATTTGTCTGCCGTCAGCAGGTCTTAATTCTCGTTATTTGAAATGGCTAATCGGTACTCATGCTGAACTCAGAGATTGCTGTAAGTATAAGCTGCTTTTATAGACTGCCCAGATTTGAGTTCCTCTGTTGACTGCTAGTGAGGTCGAGGTTGCGCATAAAGCATGCTGCCTGAGTCCTTATTCATACATAAAAATAAAATTAGAAAAACTCTTGCACACATCTTCGATCTCCGTATAATGCGCCTCCTCAGCAGCGGTCACGGATCGAGGCTGAAGTCCTCGCCAGCCGAGGTAAGGTTTTTTAACAATTAGTCAAGCAAAGCGTGTGGGCGCTTGTGGTTGAGTGAATTAAG
>JBQGED010000413.1:0-3061 GCA_052039425.1 Sphingobacterium griseoflavum
GCGTCTATCGCCGACTACATTTTTGTGCTGGCCGGCGGGCAGATTATCGGCCAGGGAACGCCGGATGAAGTAATGAATAGCGATGACCCTATGGTGAGGCAATTCCTGCGGGGTCTCCCCGATGGCCCTGTGCCCTTCCACTATCCCGCCGCCAGTTGGCAGGCCGACCTGTTAAGGGAGCACAGCTGATGGTCAAACATATTCAAGCGCTAGGCGCCTGGGGACTCGGCGTCACTGCCGGGCTCGGTCGTGCGACTCAGATTTGGTGTCGCGCGGTTTTTGCGCTGCCGGATTTCCGCGATGGCCCCCGCCTGCTGGTGCAGCAGATATATTACGTCGGCGTCTTCTCCATGATCATCATCGTGGTTTCCGGCGTATTGATCGGCATGGTGTTGGCGCTGCAGGGCTATACCGTACTGGTGCGCTTTGGTGCGGAAGCAGCATTGGGACAGTTTGTATCACTTACGTTGCTACGCGAATTAGGCCCGGTGGTGGCCGCATTGCTCTTTGCCGGCCGCGCAGGATCAGCCCTGACCGCCGAAATCGGTTTGATGAAAACAACCGAGCAGCTGGTCGCCATGGAAATGATCGGCGTGGATCCGCTGCGCCGGGTGCTGCGTCCGCGTTTGCTTGCCGGCATATTGTCCATGCCTCTATTGGCCCAGGTGTTTAACGCTGTTGCGATCTGGGGCGCGGTTATGGTTGGCGTTCCTTGGTTGGGCGTCGATGCCGGCTCCTTCTGGTCGAATATGCAGAACTCGGTGGATTTCAGCGCAGATGTTCTGAACGGATTTATCAAATCGGTGGTATTTGGCGTGGTTGTTACCTGGATTGCAGTGTTTCAGGGTTATGACGCAGTGCCCACCTCGGCGGGTATCAGCGCCGCCACCACCCGAACCGTAGTGCATTCGTCCCTGGCCGTGCTGGCCTTGGATTTCTTCCTTACCGCAGTCATGTTCGGCATCAGCTGATTAGACGCAAAAACAGATTTTTTTGGAGAAACAATATGCAGCAACGTCAAGTGGAACTCGCGGTGGGGGTTTTTATCTTATTGGGAATTATCGCCCTGGCATTTTTGGCGCTGAAAGTGAGTGGCTTGAGTTTTCAGGAAACGCGCAGTCAGACCTATACGGTGTCGGCGGAGTTCAACAATATCGGTAGCCTGAAACCGCGAGCGAAAGTCAGTATTGCCGGCGTCACCGTCGGCCAGGTCACCAATATCCGCCTGGACCCTCTGAGTGCCCGCGCGGTGGTGGAAATGGCCATCAACAAGGATGTTGATTATCTGACCACCGACAGTATTGCGGGCATTAAAACCGCCGGTGTTTTAGGCGAGCAATATGTGAGCATCAGTGTGGGAGGGGCGCCGGATGTTCTGGAAGATGGAGGCAAAATTATTGACACGCAATCAGCAGTGGTTTTGGAAGACCTGATCGGCAAGTTTTTAACCAATATGGGCTCCAAGGAATGACCACCATCCCTATCATTCATATGAGGTGCTTGTATGCACGGCTATAAAACAGTCAGCAAAACCTTAATATTCGGCGCGCTGATGGCGATTGTTTTCCACATGAGTTCAGTTATTGCTGCGGAAGCCACAATTCCCCGGGACGATCCACTGAAAATGCTGCAAACTGCAACAGACCAGGTTCTGCAAATTGTTGAAGAGACAAAAAAAGAAACCAATCGCGACTCAAAAGCATTTTATAAAAAAGTCGATGATGTCCTCAGCCAGATTGTCGACCTGGAATATTTTGCCCGCGGGGTTATGGCGACGCACGCAAGTGCGCGCCGCTACAAAGCGCTCACGACAGACGAAGAGCGCAAAGCCTTCCGCGAACGTATTACCCGCTTTAGCCTGGTATTGAAAGATTCCCTGATGTCCAGTTACGCCGACGCGCTTTTGACTTTTGACGGAGAGCGTATTACCTGGGAACCACCACCGAAATCCGCCCAGGGGGATGACGTGACTCTGACCCAGATCATTCATGCAAAATCCAACAAACAGTACAAAGCGCAGTATCGTTTGAAAAAAACTAAAGATGGCTGGCTGGTGCAGAACGTCATTGTTGAGGGTTTGAATCTGGGTGAGGCCTACCGCAACCAATTCGCTGACGCAATGGAGAAAAATAAAGGCAACGTGGATTACGTCGTGGAAAACTGGCCGAAATTAATGTCCCGTGTTGCGGTGGAGGCCAAATAAACATGGCGGCACACTCAGCCCGATGGGTCGCAAGTTCTACGCAACTGGAACTGGTCGGCCAGGTTAACTTCGACAATGTGGTAACGCTGCTACGCGATGGTGAATCCTGGATTCACCAAAGCAGCAGCGAAACATGTCACCTAAGTTTGGGCGGTTTGACCCACAGCAATAGCGCTGCTGTAGCGCTGATCTTGGGTTTGCGACGGCATGCGGAAAAACGTCGCAAAAATATGAGCATTGTCCAGGTGCCGGACAATTTGGTTTCGATGATTCGCCTCGGCGGTCTCGATTGGTTGCTGGACGCGAATTCTGCTATCTAGCGAATAAATCCACCCATAGAAATATTTCAATAATGAATAGGAAAAACCATGTTGCGCAGCTCCCTCTCCATTTTCACCTTGGCTCTTTTGTTTTCCTTCGCTGCAGTGGGCTGCAACAAATCGCAGGATGCCGCAACGGATAGCTCACCAGTCTCATCACCTTCTAGCGCGAGTTCCGTTGCCCTCGACGTTTATAAAAGTCCAACGTGTGGCTGCTGTGAAGACTGGATCACTCATAACAATTCCAATGTCTTTACTTCCACCATTCACCATCCGGAAAACCTCGACCAAATCAAGCAGCAGTTCGGCATAGCACCGAAATATCAATCCTGTCATACCGGAGTTTCCAGCGATGGTTATATATTTGAAGGCCACGTCCCGGCCCGTCTGATGAAAAAATTTTTGGCGGAAAAGCCGCGCGACGCAATAGGTCTTGCGGTTCCCGGAATGCCCATCGGCAGCCCCGGTATGGAAATGGACGACCGCATTACCCCGTACGATGTGCTTCTGCTGCATAAAGACGGCACCAGCAGCGTCT
>JBQGED010000414.1:0-1740 GCA_052039425.1 Sphingobacterium griseoflavum
GAAAATAAGCCTTTGCTGCTGATCTGCTGCAACTGGAACAAATACAGGGTTTCGGCGATGACCAGCAGGCTCGCCATCGCGGCGAAGGCAATGCCCAGTTGCCCGCGGATAAAAATTCCCGCCATGGCAACGATCATTAGCATGAGATAACCCAAACCGCTTTCGATGCCGCCGCTGGCATGGATCAGCAACACCAGTGCGACCACGTCGACAATCAGCGAGCCGACGATGCGGTTGAATGAGTTCACCAATTTGCGCGGTTTGGCAAAAACCGAAGTAAACAGACAGAGGCCGAGATAACAGAGGGAGGTCCAGAGAAACAGCAGAGGATAGAGCGCGCCGAGAAAATGCTTGGGCGTTGCGATCAAATAAGCGCCCAGCAGAAAAAACGCCAGCACGGTGCGAAAGTAAAAATAAATCTTGAGCAGCGTCGGATTGTGTTGGACGTTCACCATGGCGGTAGCCGACTGTTAATGATTATTGTGTTTTTGTCCGCGATAACGGCTACAGATAAAAAAGGCAGCCTGAGCTGCCTTTTCGCTGTGTTCAGCCTGCGTCTGGACGCGGGGCCTCGGCATCTTGAAATTCGGGATCATACTGTCTGCGGGTATCAAAGCCGGCGAGTTCCGCTCGCTCAAAAAGGCCAAATGTGGCATAGCTGAACCAGCTGCGTCTGTGCCTTCTCAAATAGTAAGTCTGATCAAATTCGCCATCTTCGGTCAGTGCCGGGTAATCCGGAAAATTCGCCGCCAGCACTTTCAGTGCGGTCTCTGCCATGTCTTCCATGCCCATCAGATAATAAGCCTGGGTCATAACCGCCAGTCCGTCCGGAACCGCTGGAGCTTCCTGGAAATTTTCCACCACATAGTTGCCACGTTTTGCCGCAGCCAAAAAAGCACCTCGGCGGAAATAATAATTGGCGACATGAATTTCGTAGCGGGCGAGCACATTGCGCAGGTAAATCATGCGTTTCTGTGCGTCAGGTGCATAAGGTGATAGCGGAAAACGCTGGATAAACTGAGCGAAATGTTCATAAGAATCTCGGGCGCCGCCGAGGTCCCGGTCGGTGTTGTCGGCGCCGAGTAATGAGCCGACAAAGCCACTTTCACGATTAAAGCTGGCAAGGCCGCGCATGTAAAACGCGTAGTCCACATTGCGGTGTTGAGGGTGCAGACGAATGAAACGGTCGGCGTTAGCGATCACGTCTTCATAGTCTTCGGCGCGGTAGTGGGCGTAAATCAATTCCAGCTGAGCCTGTTCGCCGTAAGTGCCGAACGGAAAATTTTCCTCGAGCATTTGCAGGGTCTTGATGGCGGCCTGCCAACTGCGATTGTTCATGTGTTTTTGTGCGCTTTCGTAAACTTCCTGCTCGGTCAGTCCTTTGCGCTTTTCTTCTTTGTTGGTGGCGCAGGCGCTGAGAATCGCTAGAATGACGCACATTACGAGGGTGGCAAAACGCATTGATACCCGCTCTTAACTTTTAATTAGATGGCAAAACAAAAGGTCTTCCGCCCGCCTGGGGCCGGGGACGGTGCAGTGTAGCCAGTCGTGCAGAAGAACTCAATGAAACAGCAAATTTCCCAACAGAGCCGGATTTCCCTTGAATTGTCGGGGCAGCGCTTGGATCAGGTCGCAGTGCAGTTGTTCCCGCAATTCTCCAGAGCGCGTCTTCAGGAGTGGATTAAGTCGGGCCAAATCACCCTGGCTGGCAAAGTTGTTAAACCCAATACTAAGGTGGCC
>JBQGED010000415.1:0-9249 GCA_052039425.1 Sphingobacterium griseoflavum
AGCAGGTTCGCCCCGACGGTCAGGTTATTCAGCAGAAATATGATGATCAGGGTAATCTAATTGAAGAAACCATTAATGGACAGCCAAAATTTAAAGCGATTTATAACGCCCTTAATTTGCCGGAGTTCATTCAAGACAGCAGCGGCAATCAATGGAGCTATGAATACAGTCCGCTTGGTTTGTTGACGAAGAAAACGTCTCCCGAAGGGCTCGTTTATCAATACGAATATCAGCGCGGATTAATTGCCAAGGTCATTACAGCATCGGGTAACGTGCTGCAGGTTCACTATGACAGGCAGAAAAATCCAACGCGAATTTTGATAGATCAGCAGATTGAACAAGAAGCCGAACACGATATATTGGGCAACGCTATCGAGCATATCGACAGTCGTGGTAATCGCACCCAAATTCAGTACGACAGGCTGCAACGCCCAGTACGTATCCAATTGCCGGATGGCAATGTGCGTCATCTGGGATATGACGCCAATGACAATATTACGCGCATCGTGGAAAAAGGCCGCGATGTTCAAATGGGGTATGGTGGATTTGATCGGCTTTTCTGGCGTTCTGAAGCTGGTGTGCGGCTGCAATTTGTCTATGACTCAGAGGATCAGCTTCGCGAAATCATTAACGAAAATAATGGCCGATATCGTTTTGACTATGACGGTGCGGGGAATCTCATTCGTGAAACAGGCTTTGATGGTTTATCAAGACAATTTCAGCTGGATATCGCGGGCCGCATCCAGCGCATCCGTCGTCCTGCGGGTCGTTTTACCGACTATCAATACGATGACTTCGGCCGTCTAACGGAGGTCAGCCATAGTGACAGGAGCTACGCGCATTATGTCTATAACGACGTCGGTGCTTTGTTGGAGGCCGACAATGGTTTTATTCATATCCGCCGGGAACTGGATCAATTCGGGCGCGTGCTTAAAGAGTGGCAAAATGACCATTGGGTTAGCTTTAGCTATGACACCTTAGGGCATCTGCAAGGCTATCAGTCCTCCTTGGGTGCGCAGCAGTTGTTCACTCGCAATAGCCGCGGGCACATATTAAGTATCCAATCCAGTGATCAGTTATTTTCAGCAACATTTGAGCGTGACTTGCAAGGCCTGGAGTTGCGCAAGTCTCTTCCGGGCGGTGTGGCAACCCGCTGGAGGCGGGACAAACTGGGGCGACCTATTGAGCTTTCATTGGAGCAAAAAGGAGAAGAAACCACTTTATTGAAATATCAATGGGGCTTCGGTGACCAGCTCCTACGTAAAGCAGGGGCGTTGGGGCAGATCCATTATCATTACGATGCGGTAGGACGTTTGGCTGGTGCCACTTATGAAGACGGTAGTGAAGAACTGCGCCTAGCAGATAAAGTGGGAAATCTCTTCAGAGATCGCGCGGAGAAAGGGCGACGTTACTCCGCTGCAGGCGCTTTGTTGGAAGAGCGGCGACCCTCAGGCGAAACCATTCATTATCGTTATGACGAAGAAGGCTTCTTAATCGATAAAGAAGAGTTGCGCGGTGATCGTTGGCGTTATGAGTGGGATGATGCAGGAAATCTCGCGCGTGTGAATTTGGCAAATGGTGACTGGGTGAAATTTACCTACGATCCATTCGGCCGGCGAGTCGCAAAAATCACACCCAAGAAAGCCACTTATTGGCTTTGGATTGGCGATGTACCGCTCCATGAATGGAGTGTCGATTCGTCCGATCTGCCCATTGCAGCTAATGATACCGTGGGTATTTCCCCCGAAACCCAGGCCCATAAACAAGCGCTAAAACGCCGTCATGACCACGCACCAGCCCCCCCGCCTGAATTGGCGGAAAGTGAACTGAAACAGCTTATTACTTGGCATTTTGAGCCGGGTAGCATGACGCTTCTAGCCAAGCAGGTGGGCGGCACCGTTTTTAGTGTTGTTTGCGATCATCTCAGCACGCCGATTCGCGCGTTCGATCCGCATGGTAGGTTGGTCTGGAGCGTGGCGCTCGATACGTGTGGCAATGTGCGTCGCCACAGTGGCGAGCTGGATTTTATTCCTTTCCGCTTCCCAGGGCAGTATCACGATGTAGAAACAGGGTTGTATTACAACCGCTTCCGTTATTACGCACCGGATTCAGGCACCTATATTAGCCAGGACCCGATAAGACTGTTAGGTGGGAAGAATTTATTTGGGTATGTAGGAAACTCTAATAATGAAATTGATTTTCTGGGGTTAAGTAAATCAAAGCAAACTGCATATAGCGACATTCTAAACAAAAAATTAAAAATTGATGGGCCATATATTGACCTGGGCAGTAAGGAAGCGATCGCTGCTCAACGAGTCTATAAAGAGTCTTTCAATAGCACTGAAACTTTAGTTATCGGAAGATTAGATGACACGGCTGCTGGTGCACAATTAGGAATGAGGCGCCTCAACGATCCAGATTGGACGATAAATGTTAATGACGCATGGGTTCAGGGGGGCATTGATGCGAATAAGCCATTCTATTTAGGTTCGAGTATATCGGTTGAGAATCTGCGGTCAGGCAATCCTATCCATCCCTTGACAGTTTTCCATAGGGAGTTGGTTCAGCTTCGGAATGCCGGATATTTCCGACAAGGTGACTGGATGCTCCCCTCCAAGGGGCTAGGATGATTAAATGTCAAATATATATGATAGGCTCGCTTGGCTTGAAGAGTTAAGTGTTAGGTTTAGGCCTAAGTCAGAAGAGATATACGAATCGGTTTTAGATTTTACAGTAGAGTTTGAGAATTTATCTGCGTCAGAAAGAGCCAAATTTGTTTCTACAATTTCTGATGAAGCTTCAAAAAAGTTGCTCGCTTTGAGTGCCTTTCTTGCGGAATTTGCTTTATCCAAAAAGTCAGTCAGATGGATAAAAGCCGCGCTACTGGTTCATGTCATTGAGGACTTTCAGAAAGATTACCGCGAGAACTTCCGATACTTGGCGCTCATTGCTCATTCGGCTTCCGTGCTTGGAGTGCCAATAAAAGATGTGTTGGACGAAATCCTCCCCATCGCCTCTTTGAGGGCTAAAAACGGGTTGATCAATTTTTTCAGCCGAGATGATGAACTTAATCGGCTCGATAAGTTTGGCATAAAGGTGTCGATAGTCGATGGGGTGTGTCGATTTGTTCCTTTAAAGTGAGGTCCACATGCATCGAGAGATGATTCGCAATATAAATCACGTTTTGGGTTTCTTCAGAACGAGGTCAGCGCTCGTGTCGGAAAAGCTTTTGCCGGTCTAGCCGAGCAAAGCTTCGAGTTGCTTGCTGCAAAGCGGTGCAAACTCTAAGGCTCTTGTAGGTAGCTGAAGAGTGGTGAGGAATTGTAGCTGGCCAGGTCGTAGTAAACCGAGGGGAGTAAATCTCTGCGCAACTGAAACAAAAAAGGCAACTGGGCTACCCCGGCTGCCTTCTTGATTTTTAAAAACTTACTTCTTCTTTTTAGCTTTCTTAGCAGCAGCCTTAGCTTTGGCAGCGGCTTTCTTCTCAGCAGCTTTGATTTTCTTGGCGTCAGCCGCGGAGCGCTTCTTCTGCCAGCCGGCGGTGAACTTCTCAACCGCTTTGGCCAGATCCTTCTCGGATTTAGCTGCCAGGGTTTCTTTCAACTTAGCTACGGTATCCACTGCTACCGGTGCAGATTTGTCAGCTTTGGCTGCAGGTTTAGCAGCTTTTACTGGCTTGCCTGCTTTCGCTGGTCGGCCTGGCTTGCCAGCTTTTGCTGGTTTAACCGATTTAACAGCTTTTGCTGGTTTGGCAGCAGCTTTCGCTGGTCGGCCACGCTTTTTAGCGGTAGCGGCTGGAGCTGCGGCAGCAGCGGTTTGTGCTTTAGCGGGACGACCGCGTTTTTTAGCAGGTTTGGCAGTTGCCATGTTTAGATTCCTCTCTAGTGGATCGGTAAGTACTTATAAAGTATCAATGCATCCGGAAGCGATCGCATCACTTGTTGCCATGGTTACCTGCGCTCGGCTGTAAAACTGGATGGTTTTAACTTTCCGCGCGTCGTACACCGACCCTTGGCTCAACCGGAATTGGCAAGGCATCTTCCAGTTTTGCACAGGAGTGAAACCAGCTTCCCCTCGTGCGTTCTTTATTCAAACACTTCCAGCAAAACAAATGATCCGAACCGCAGATGCATTTGGCCGTGAATGGTATTTTAAACAAAAAACATTTGCACCTGTTTTTTATAATAGTGCGTCATATTTATTTCTTGCAAGCCGACGGACCAAAAAAAATGAGAATTTTTAAGTTTGAATTAAGTTTTTGGATGGCAAAAGGGTAAATGTGAGGCTTGAAGTGTTCCGATTTAAGCCAAATGGAGAATCTCACAAGGAGTGATTTGTTGAAAATGTCGCAGCGCGGAGAAGGGAAAGTAACGATTAAGCTGGTTTGGATTATTGCGAATGCGATAGTGACGCCGACTTTTAGCTTCTCTAAAAAGCTTGGTGTGTGCCAGCAAACATTTCTCTGAAACGTACGCGCACTCTTTATCGATAAAGGTCAAGGAAGCATCCTAAGCAATATCTCCGACACCCGCTGAGTAACCAATAAAGGGTTTTGCCTGGGTTTATAGGTGTTTTCTTTAACGATATTCGACGAGTTAGGTTGGGTTTCGGGCCGTATTCAGGTGCTGGCGGGGTTATTTTTTGGTGTGCGGCAGTGGGGATGGAAAAAGGGGGGCTATATTAGCCTCCTTTTCTTTGTGAGCCCCCTGTTTTTAGAGCGGCTGTCATTAGGAAGCTTTTTTCTCGGCCTGGAAACGGCTTTTCAGGATATTCGCCAAGGCGCGTGCAGCAGGGCTTGCGTGGGTGGGCGTGGTAAGAATTAACGAGAGGGGAATGCGGCGCTCTGCACCGATTTCCAACGGCAAAGCAAGTAATTCCCCTGTTTTTAGATCCTGCGCCACTCGATGTTCTGGGAGAAACGCAAAACCCAACCCCGCTTTTACCGCATCTAAACTCGTGGCGAAGTGACTCACTGTCCAACGTTGCTGGGATCCCAGCCATCCGGCATCCTGTTCGCGTTTGATCCCGCTGTCACGCACTACAATTTGGCGATGATTTTTTAATTCTGATTCGCTGATGGTGGCCATTTTGGCCAATGGATGAGACTGATGCGAAACGGCCAACATGCGCATATCCAATAATGGATCCGCGAGAAATCCCGGTGGAATTCTAGGTGTGATCGCAATTTCACATTCGCGGCCGAATATAGCTTCATCGGTACCGGATAATGAGGTCTCCAATATTTTTACCCGAGTGAGAGGCGTCAGTCGGGAAAATTCCTGTAATGCGCAGAATACCGGAGCCATGGGCGTCACTACATCAGTTACCAACGTGACCGTGGTCTCCCATCCACTGGCCAAGCATTCGGCAGTCTGCTCTGTGGCGTGAGCCTGTTCCAGTAGCGAGCTCGCGTAGCGATAAAGCGCGGTTCCACTCGGCGTGAGAACCGCTTTACGCCCGTCTTGTTCCAGTGCGGGGGTGGGTAAAAGTTCGTTAAGCCGGGCGATGGCGTAACTGATGCTCGACTGACTTTTATTAAGCATCTCTGCGGCGCGGGCGAAGGTGCCTTCGTCTACAACCGCTTTAAATGCTGCCCATTGTTCGAGGGTGATTCTGGGTATGGGATTATGCTTGCGCGCCATGAAGAGGTCCGATACATCAAGTTTCTCGATCAATATACGCCAATAATTGCGTCAATTCATCGGTCCGGCAGGCTTAGACTCCTCTCATACCGTTCAAGAGGAGACTCATTTATGGCAACCAAAATATTACGTTTAGATACGAGTGTTTTCAGTGAGCAAGGTTCTTCCAGTCGGCTGAATCAGGCCCTGACCGAAAAGCTCAGCCGCATTTATGGCGACGTCGAGATTCGTCACCGGGATCTGGCGCGGGAGCCCCTGCCGCATTTTTCCGCGGAGGTGATTACCGCAATACAAACGGCTGCGGATGCACGCACTCCAGAACAGGCAAAGTTGGCGACGCTGGCGGACGAACTGATCGGGGAATTATTTGCCGCTGATATAGTGGTGATTGCGGCCCCTATGTATAACTTTGGTATCCCGTCCACATTAAAGGCGTGGATTGATTATGTGGCGCGGGCGGGCGTGACTTTCCGCTATACCTCGAACGGTTCCGAAGGGCTGGTGAAAGGTAAGACAATTTATCTGGTCACCACTCGTGGGGGCGTGCATAAGGATCGGCAGACAGATAGTGAGATTCCTTATCTGCAAACCTATTTTAATTTTTTGGGGATTACCGACATCCGTACCATCTATGCGGAGGGTTTGGGAATGTCGAACAGGGAGGAGCAATTTGCCGCTGCACTGGCCTCTATTGATGAATTGGTGGCGGCCTGAACGACGATCAATCACTTTGTTGGAGGTGGATATGAGTACGCGTAAACCTATTGAAATGATTCGGGCCCAACCGGCGTCCGATGGCGCTGGCGTCAAACTTCTGCGAGTGTTTGGTGGCGCGCGTCCCGAGCGCTTCGACCCTTTTCTGATGCTGGATGAATTTGGTTCAAATGAGGCGTCGGATTATATCGGCGGCTTCCCGCCACATCCTCACAGAGGTTTCGAGACCATCACCTATATGCTGCGCGGCAAGATGGAGCATCGCGACCATCTAGGTAATGTAGGCCTGCTCAATGACGGCGACGTGCAGTGGATGACAGCGGGTGGCGGTATCATTCATTCCGAAATGCCGCGGCAGACAGAAGGGCATATGCGCGGTTTTCAGGTGTGGTTAAACCTGTCGGCGGGAAACAAAATGACGCCGGCACGATATGAAGATGTGCCTGGAGAAAAATTGCCGCGCTATAGCATCGGCAGCAGTGAGGTGATTGCGATCGCTGGCGACTTGAATCTGGATGGCCAGCAGATCACCGGTTATTTTCAGCGCCCGGACACGCTGCCTTTATATTGGGATGTGCATTTTGCGGCGGGTGAAACCCTAAAAATTCCGGTTCCGTCAGGATACACCGCATTGCTCTATACCTATGAAGGCATGGTGCAGGTTAATGAAACGCAATTACCGGCTCAGCATTTGCTGCGCTTAACCGAGGAAGGTGATGTGTTGGTCAGTAATACCGGAACGGAAGAAGCGCGTTTTCTGCTTCTGGCAGGTAAGCCGTTGCGCCAGCCAATTGTGCAGTACGGGCCATTTGTGATGAATACGTCGGAGCAGATTGAGCAGGCACTGGCGGATTATCGCTCGGGCAATTTCGGTCGTATTTAGTTATTTGGCTATAGATTAGTTACTTGGATATATGGAAATGCAAAAGGCGGGTTGAACCCGCCTTTTTGTTTGGTGCGTCTGGTTTTACGACGCGCTCATAAAACTGAGGGCCGTTTGCTCTTGCATAAAGTCAGCCCAGATATCGTGAGCTTGGCGCAAGGGCATCATTTCCCAGGCGTTGGAGGCGAACAGCTCGCGCAACAATTGGTTGTTGAGTCTGTGGCCGGAGCGGTGACCTTTAAAGTGGCCAATCACGTAGTGCCCCGCCAATGACAGATCACCCACCGCGTCGAGGAATTTGTGGCGAACGAATTCGTCGGCATAGCGCAGACCTTCGCAGTTCACCACTTTGTCGTTGGCAATCAGAATCGCATTATCCAGCGAACTTCCGCGCGCCAGACCGCGACGCTTCAGCGCCACCAAGTGTTCTTCAAAACCAAAGGTTCGCGCTCGGGCGACTTCTTCGCAAAACAGCTGCGAGGTGAACGGCAGAGACAGACGCTGCCGCCCAATCAGGCGCTGGGAGAACTCAATGGACATATCCAGCCATGGCACGGCAGACGGAAGGTATGACGCGCTGGCTTTATTTTCTGTTACGCCTACGGGGCGATTAATGACGATAACCTGGCGCTCTGCCCGTTGTTGCACCAAGCCTGCTTTATGAATCATTTCAATAAAAGGAGCGGAGCTGCCGTCCATGATCGGCACTTCCGGCGCATCCAGGACCACACGGGCGTTATCCACGCCGGAAGCGCTCAGCGCAGCCATCAAATGTTCGATGGTGCTGACGCGAATGCCGCTGGCGTTACTAATGGTAGTGGACAGCTCGGTATCGCTCACGTTATCCCAGCGCGCCAGTATCACGTTGTCAGTATGGGTGACGTCGCGGCGCACAAACTCTATACCGGTATTTTCTTCCGCGGGAATGACCGACATCACCACGCGCAAACCGCTATGTAAACCGCGTCCCATGCAGACAAAAGAATCCGCCAGCGTCTGCTGTTTGAAGGACATATCGGTATTGGCAAAAAATTCTCTCACAACATATCTCTCGGTAGATTCAACTCGGTAGATCAACCTAGCGGTTGATGTGTGCCTCGATGGAGGCATTTTTTCTCAGTCTGGATATAGTTTTAGACGAGAGCGGCTTAACGTGAGCTGAATAGAGAGAAAAACTTTTTGCGCAGGTCCGCCGGCTAGAGCGACGGCGGCGAGGAATTATTCTGAGACGACTTTGTAGAGCAGCAGTTCGGGATCCTCAAGATCAATTCTCTGACCGAGCTTGATGGTGCCCTGGCCGACCAGCGGGTAATACTCATTGTGAATAAACACACTCTCCGCCCGCCCGGGGCGCACGAAAGTGCCGTTGGTGCTGGTATCCAATAGGCCGACCTGATGGTCGCGCATCTGCAGAACACAATGGCGACGGGAAATGGTGTCACCCGAAATTGCAAAATCGCAGCTCTCTTCATCACGTCCTATATAGAAAGGCAGTTCTTCACGTTTTATCACCGTCAGCTTGCCGCGATAAAACAGTTCGATGCGCACAAACTGGGCGATAACGACTTTGGCAGAGTTGGTGTTAAGACGGGTGGCGTAGGTTTTGTCATCAGACATAACAAATGAGCTCGTGATGTCAGCCGCTAAGGTGGCTGTAACGGCGGCAATTCTGCCACGGCAGAATTGCCAACGGTAGAGTTGATTTTTCCCATAAGACGGACGAAGCGAATTTAGGTGCCGTTTCTGTCCACGGTGCCGGTTTTGCACCGCTTCAGGTCGGATTCAGCAAGAGTTTTGCAAGCTTAAACGGCATTTGATACCGGCGGAGAGTGCCCGATGAAATTGACTCATTTGATGTTTGGTTTGATGGCTGCGCTGGGCTTGGCGGCGTGTGATAGCAGCAGCGACGCGCCGCGCCACTATTATTCGTCGGGGCCGGAATTGCTGGGTTTTCACATGATCGATTCATTTGATGTGGATTCCGAGCTGGACCCGGTCACGCCGCTCGCA
>JBQGED010000416.1:0-4968 GCA_052039425.1 Sphingobacterium griseoflavum
TGCCGAATTCATCCTGCTTGGTATCGCGCAATTCCACTATGTCGCCAATGCGCGCGCGGGAAAAGGTGAGCAATATAACGGCACTGAGAATATTCGCCAAAATACTCCAAGAGGCAACAAACGCCACAGCCACCAAAAGGGCGACGGATAAAATGCCGGCCCAGAGTGCGCGGATCGGTAAGCCGAAGAGTTCGAGAAGGAAGAGAAAAGCGCAGATCCATACCGCCCAACGCAAAAAATTGCCGAGCAGCACCGTTGCAGACGGCGGCAACCAGTGGCGGTGTCGGACCATTTTCATCCCCCGAGCGGTGAGGCGCTGTGCAGCAAAAGCGATAAGGATAATGAGCAGAGCGTAAAGCAGCTGCATGCCGACATTCGAAATCATAATGGGCCTCACAGGATCTGAAGGGGCAGTAGTTTAGCGGAACCCGGTGCGGGGGCAACGCCCCGGTTGGCCGGGGACGCGGGCGCGTGCCACAATTTCCCTACTCATCTGCTCACAGAGCCTCGCCATGGATTCCCCTTTTCTTACGCAGGCCGTCCTTTATCTCGGCGCCGCACTGATAACCGTTACCCTGTTCCGCAAATTGGGACTGGGGGCCATTTTGGGTTACCTGTTCGCTGGAACGGTTTTGGGACCGGACGGGCTGGGTTTTATTCACGACCCCGAACACACCCTGCATTTCGCCGAATTTGGCGTGGTGATGCTGTTGTTCGTCATTGGACTGGAACTCAATCCGGAAAAACTCTGGCAGATGCGCCGCCACATTATGCTGCTGGGGATTGGCCAAGTAGGACTGTGCGGCGCGGTTATAGCGGTGGTGCTGTCGCCTTTGACCGGCCTGCCCTGGGGAATCGCCATTCTGCTGGGGCTGACACTGGCACTCTCCTCCACCGCCTTTGCCATCCAGTTGATGGAGGAGCACAACATCATGGGGTCGCCAGTTGGGCGCAAAGGTTTTGCGGTTCTGCTGTTGCAGGACTTGGCGGTGATTCCGATTCTGCTTTTGGTGGGGATGCTGGCTCCCTTTCACGCGGAAGGGCCGACCAATCCCTGGTGGTACGGACCAGTGGCGGTGGTATTGGTGCTGCTGGTGGGCCGTTACGCCATTCATCCATTGCTGCGTGCCATCGCTGACACCGGTATCCGTGAGCTCTTCCCTGCCGCCGCGCTGCTGATCGTATTGGGTACAGCGCTGCTGATGCAGGCCAGCGGCCTCACCATGGGTATGGGCGCGTTTCTCGCCGGCATTATTCTCGGCAATTCCAGCTTCCGGCATCAGCTGGAGGCGGATATAGAACCCTTTAAAGGTCTGCTGCTGGGCCTGTTTTTTATTGCCGTGGGCATGAACCTGGATCTCAATCTGCTGCTGCACGAACCACTGCTGATATTGGGTGCGGCGCTGGCGCTGATGCTGGCGAAAGCGGCGGTGATCGCGGTGCTGATTCGCTTGAGCCACGGCCAGTGGCGCGAGGCTTTTTTGCTCGGTTTGATTTTGTCTCAGGGCGGCGAATTCGCCTTTGTGGTGATGAGCAAATCCCTGGATCTCGGGTTGTTGTCGGATGACGTCGCCAACCGTGTGAATTTGGTGGTTGGCCTTTCCATGGCACTGACAGGACCTCTGGTCCTGGTGTACCGCCATCTATTGCAAAAACCGGCGGTGAGCGGCGAGCCCAAGGACACCATCATCAATGACGAGCCGGAGGTGATCATCGCGGGATTCGGCCGCTTCGGACAGATTATCGGCCGGTTGCTCGCGGCCAATCATTTGAAATTCACCGCGCTGGATCAAAATGCCGATAACGTCGAATTTATCAAACGCTTTGGCAGCCGGGTTTTTTACGGCGACGCGCGGCGCCCCGACGTGCTGCTCGCCGCAGGCGTGAACCATGCTCGCATTTTTGTGATCGCCCTGAACGATCCAGCGGGTGCCGTGGCAATCGCGCATTACCTGAGGGAACATCATCCGAATATTCTGGTAATCGCGCGAGCGCGCGATCGCAGCCACGCTTATCAATTATTGAAGGCCGGCGTAAAAAATGTGGTACGGGAAGCTCTAGAAAGTAGCCTGCTGGCGGCGAGCCACACTTTGGAATATCTCGGCTATACGGAAACCCAAACCAAAAATATGGTGAGTATTTTCCGCGCCCACGATCAGAAATTACTGATGCGAGTCGCAAATCATCAATCCGACTCAGAAGAATTGATCAAGATTCTAACCGAAGGAAAAAAAGAGCTGGAAAGTCTGTTTGCGTCGGATAAACGTTCGTAACAACGCTCTAACCCTATGCTGGCGAGATGTCCAGGGCAACGATGCCCGTTCGCGGACCTTTCGCCAGAATCACAAATAACCGCTACTGCACGGTTAAAAATCGCGTTGCCCAAAACCGCCCGCACGGTTTGAATGGCCGAGCCCAATCTGCGCGGCGCTTTTACGGCGCCGCCATTATCCGGAGACTCTCTGTAATGTGGAAAAAAAGTATTCTTTTCGGTTTATTGCTGTGCGCTTTCGGTGCCCAGGCAAAAACTCCGCCTTCCCCACAAACCACGCAAGCCACACAAGCCACGACCCGCTTCACCTGGTTTGCTTACGAAGGAAATGACGCCTTGTTTGCGAAAAAGCCGGCGGCGGACCATTTTCAAAATCCGATTTTGGCAGGCTTTTATCCCGACCCGAGTATCACCCGCGCTGGCGATGCCTTCTATATGGTGACTTCGTCGTTTGCCTATTTTCCCGGTGTGCCGATTTTTAAAAGTACGGATCTGGTGAACTGGCAATCCATCGGCTATGTGTTGGACCGCCCGGAGCAGGTGAACCTGCTGAATGCTGGCGTCTCTCGCGGCATATTTGCTCCTGCCATCCGTTTTCATAACGGCGTTTTTTATATGATCACCACCTTGGTGGACACTGGCGGGAATTTTATTGTCACTGCCACCGATCCCGCCGGCCCCTGGTCGAACCCGATTTTTCTGCCGGAAATCGACGGCATAGATCCCTCGATGTTTTTTGATGAAGACGGCAAGGTGTATATCACCCACAACGGCCCACCACCGGGCGAACCTTTATACGATGGACACCGCGCCATTTGGATGTGGGAATACGATCCGAAAACACAAAAAGTGGTGAAGGATTCCAGTCGGCTGCTCGTGAACGGCGGCGTGGATCTGGCGAAAAAGCCCGTCTGGATTGAAGCGCCGCATATCTACAAAATCAACGGCTGGTATTACCTGCTCTGCGCCGAAGGCGGCACGGCAGAAGATCATTCTGAAGTGGTATTCCGCACGAAAAATCTGGCGGACCCGTTTGTACCTTACGAGAAAAATCCCATCCTCACCCAGCGCGATCTCGATCCCAAACGACAAAATCCCATCGCCACCGCTGGCCATGCGGATATCGTACAAACCCCTGCAGGCGAATGGTGGGCAGTATTTTTAGCGACGCGCAATTACGACCGCGATTATTTCAACACCGGCCGCGAAACCTTTTTATTGCCAGTGACCTGGAAAGACGGCTGGCCGACCATTCTGCCGCCGAAAACAGAAATTCCCGGACAGCTGCCAAAACCCAAAGATCTGAAACCCACGGCTGAGAGCGCGACTCTCACCGGCAATTTTCAGTGGACGGACGATTTCTCCAAAAAAGAACTCGGTTTTGAATGGAATATGCTGCGCACATCAACGGAAGCGCCTTATATCCTCGGCGACGGCCAAGGTGTGCAATTAAAAGCCCGCGCGGTGAGCATGGCGGATTCTACCCAGCCCGCGTTTATCGGCCGGCGCCAACAGCATCAAACCTATTCCAGCACCACGCGCCTGGCGTTGCCACTGACGGAAAATCTCAAAGCGGGGATAGTGGCTTTTCAAAGTGAACAAGCGCATTACTTCCTCGGCGCGGTGCGCGAGAAAAATGGCCACCGGATATTCCTGGAAAAAGCCGCGCAAACTTTGCCGGTCGAGGAAAAATCTCTGCCGCTGAATAAAAAGCCGACTTATGTAGATTTTAAAATTACCGGAGATAAAGGCTTGATCAGTTTCCACTATCGTCCCGATGGTGAAAAAAACTGGTTGCCAGTGGCGGAAAATCTGGATGGCAAAGTGCTGAGCACGCAAAAAGCTGGCGGATTTGTGGGTAGCTATTTGGGATTGCATGCACGGATTGTTGAGGAGAAGAAAAATCCCTAAAGGGAATTTCTGATTCTGATTTAGTCGAGCGCCCGGTGTATTTCATCGGGCGTTTTTGTTTTTTGGAGGGTGCTTACTTCGCCCTCACCCCAACCCTCTCCTGGAGGGAGAGGGAGTTCGGAGATCGCGCTCTGAAATTGGCACTGTTCAGGTTCCTCCTTTTGGGAGAGGTGATTTTAGATATTTGTGTAACCCATGTTCCCGGTGTTAGTTGTTACCTATGTTGCCGGTTTGCACTAATTCCAAGCCCTCTCCCTCAGGGAGAGGGCTTTAGGTGAGGGCGTTTGTAGGATGAATCAAGGGAAATAAAAAAGGCCAACCGCGAGGTTGGCCTTTTTTATTTTTATCCGAAAGAAACTTAAGCTTCGGTAGCTTCTGCTGCCAGTTCCGCTACTGCTGCCAAACCGGTAGCACGCACGACAATTTTGACGTTCTGCGCATCGGCGGTTTTCACCGCATTTTTCACCGCGACATCCGTTACCAGATTGGCACCCTGATCCTGTGCTTTCTGTCGCAGTTGTGCGAGTACGTGTTTCTTGCCCTGCTCCAGCGCCGCGCGAACTTTTTCGCTCTTGGTGCCGACAAATTTGCCGTCGCTGATCATCTCTGGCGTGACTTTGAGATTCAGTACGCACTCGGTTGCGACCTCGCTGAGCGATTCCACAATGGTGTACTCACTGGCGGTCTTGGTGGTCAATATCGCTGCCACCTGACTCGGACGCTCCGGCTGCGCCACTTCTTCAAAGCGCTCTGTCGGTACTTCCTCAACCCGCTCCGCCTGCACC
>JBQGED010000417.1:0-5314 GCA_052039425.1 Sphingobacterium griseoflavum
AGCTGGGGATATTGGGTCATGGGGATCTCGGCGTCGAAAATGCGCAGCATCATTTGGGATCACCAGGATGAAACCAGTGGATCCGCGACTTACGGTAGTGCGGTGAGATAAAAATCAGAAACAAAAAAGCCATTTCACGACAGCGCTGCGCCGCCGTGAAATGGCTTCATAAAAGCTTATTCGCTGATGCTGGCCTGGTAGGCTTCCGCATCCAGCGCGTCTTCCAGTTCTTCCAGATCGTCCGGCTGCACCTTGAAGAACCAGCCTTCATCGTAGGGCGCGGCGTTGATGGTTTCCGGTGCATCGGCCAGCTTCTCATTGATGGCGATCACCTCACCCGATACCGGTGAGAAAATGTCGGAGGCCGCTTTTACCGACTCCACCACTCCCGCTTCCTGACCCGCAGTGACAGTGGCGCCCACTTCGGGCAGCTCCACGAATACCACGTCACCCAGGGCTGCCTGCGCATGGTCGGTGATGCCGATGGTGACAGTGCCATCGTCCTCCACACGGGCCCACTCGTGGCTGGACAGGTATTTCAATTCCGAGCGTATCTCACTCATGTCAGTTCCTCAGTGCAAACAGTCTTGGGTCGATTAAAACGGCAGGGCTACCGCCGCAAAACAGCGGCATCTTAAACCGGCTTGCCATTGCGTACAAAACAAGGTTTTACCACGGAGACATCCACTTCCTTGCCGCGGATGACAACCCTGGCCTGATCACCCGCTTCCACAGGTACACGGGCCAGGGCAATGGAATATCCCAGAGTTGGGGAGAAGCTGCCGCTTGTAATCACGCCAGCGCGTTCGATGCCTGCAGCCAACACCGGATAGCCATCGCGCAACACGCCGCGCTCCCGCATGACCAAGCCCACGAGCTTGTCGCGAATGCCGACCGCCTTCTGTGCTTCCAACGCGGCGCGGCCGATAAAGTCGCGACCTTCGGTCCACGCTATAGTCCAGGCCATATTCGCCACCAATGGCGACACCTCGTCGTTCATCTCGTGGCCGTACAGATTCATGCCGGCTTCCAGGCGCAGCGTGTCGCGGGCACCAAGACCGCAAGGGCGCACACCCACGTGCACGAGCGCACGCCAGAGGGTTTCCGCATGCTCCTGCGGCAACATGATTTCGTAACCGTCTTCACCGGTATAGCCGGTGCGGGCAATCAGCCAGCCAGCGCGGTCGCCGCTGAGAAATGCACCGCTGAACACGCCGAGCTGCTCCGCCACCGCCACATCAGCCGACGCGAGCAGGGAGTGGAATTTCGCCCGCGCATCCGGGCCCTGTACGGCGATCATCGCCAGCTCCGGGCGCTCCAAGACTTCCACCTGAAAATCTTTGGCCTGCAGGCCGATCCACGCGAGATCCTTGGCGCGGGTGCCGCAATTGACCACCAGGCGGTAGCCCCACTCCATCAGGTAGACAATCAGGTCGTCGATCACCCCGCCCTGTAGGTTAAGCATGGCGCTGTAGAGCGCCTTGCCGGGAGTTTGCAATTTGGCCACATCGTTTGCCAGCAGGTACTGCAGAAAGGTTTTAGCCTCGGGACCGCGCACATCGACAACGGTCATATGAGATACGTCGAACATACCGGCATCGCGCCGCACCGCATGGTGTTCCTCAATTTGCGAGCCGTAATTAACGGGCATTGACCAGCCGGAAAAATCCACCAGCTTGCCACCCATTTCCTGATGCACGGCGTAAAGTGGGGTTTGGTTGAGCATGAGGGACACCTGGAAGCAGTTCGAGGGGCGGCATTCTAACAGGAAGCGCACCGATGGTTGAAAAGGTAGCCCCAGGGAGAGCTGCTATCCTTATTGGATGGTTTTTATCCACCGAGCTGTCGCCATGCTGGACCTTCTGCAAAACGCCAGAATCCGTTACAAATTCTGGCTTCTCAATATCATCGTCCTTGGCGTTATGTGCCTGCTTGGCCTGTTCGCCATCCATCAAATTGCCAGCGCAGCTGGCCGCAGCTTTGGCGCCACTCTATGGCAGCAAGCGCCCGCTTTCACCGGCGTCATTACCGTGCTGATGCTGGTGGAAATGGCCTGCTCGCAACTGTTGATCAGTTTTATCGAACGCCACGTAAATCGCCTGAAAAACACCATGGTGAGCGTACAGCAGACCGGTGATCTGAGCGCACGGGCGCCGGTGGAGTCCCAGGATGAAATCGGTGAAATGGCGGCGGCCTTCAACAGCATGCTCGAACGCACAGGCAGCGTGATCAGAAGCATAAAAGGCGCGGTGGATCAGCTGCATACGGAATCCTCGTCTCTCACCTCTGATACCCGCTCCCGCCGGGATGAATTGCAAAAACAACGAGACAGCGCACGCCAGTCCATGGAAATGGTGGAAACCATGTTGCGCAGTTTCGCCGGCATAGCGACGCAGGCGGAAAGTGCCGAAGGGTTATCCGCCAATGCGTGCGAGGCGGCCATCGCCGGCGCTGAGCAAGTATCGAAAACCGCCAAAGAGGTGGAGAAACTTTCCGGCATTATCACCACCGCTACCGAGAATGTCGGCGCCCTTTCCGATAGCAGCCAAGAAATCACTCGCGCCGTCACCGAGATCCGCGCCATTGCCGAACAGACCAATCTGCTGGCCCTCAACGCCGCCATTGAAGCCGCCCGCGCAGGTGAACAAGGCCGCGGCTTTGCTGTGGTGGCGGACGAAGTGCGCACCCTCGCCCAGCGGGTGCAGGTTTCCACTGAGCAGATTCAGCGCACCATGGACAGTCTGCTGCGCGCCATGAACACCTCCGTCAATCAAATGACCGACAGCGCAGCACAAGTGGCGCTCTGCGTGGAGGAATCCAACGTGGGACTCGCCGCGCTGCACACCATCCGCCAGCTGGTGGAGGAAATTGCGAAAACCAATCAGGCCATCGCCCAGACTTCCGCGGAGCACACCCAATCCACCAGCGGTGTGCTCGCTAACATCCACTCCGTCCGCGACACCACTCGCAATCTCGCCGACCAACTCGTCAACTCTGCGGAAATGAGCCAGCGCCTGAAAAATCTGATCGAATCTCTTGAAGAAGCGGCGATAAAAGTGAAATTCTGACGAATGTCAGAATGAATTAAACCCCGATGTCCTCGTTCCACAATGACGGTTTAGCGGCAATAAAATCCTGCATTAATTGAATGCAGGTTTGATCCTGCAATACCGTTACATCCACCCCGCGTGAGCGCAATAAATTCTCATCGCCTATAAACGTTTTATTTTCGCCAACAATCACTTTTTTGATGCCGTAAAGCAAAATTGCACCACTGCACATAGGGCAAGGAGAAAGTGTGGTGTAAAGCGTGCAGTCCTGATAAACCTTTGCCGGCTGCCGTCCGGCGTTTTCAAAGGCATCCATTTCCCCGTGCAACACTACGCTACCCTGCTGCACGCGGCGGTTATGGCCACGTCCAATAATATTGCCGTTATGCACGATTACCGAACCTATGGGAATACCGCCTTCGGCGAGACCTTGTTTGGCTTCGTCGATAGCCATCTGCATAAACTTATCCATACAACCTCCACTTGGTGATGTGGTCATGAATATATCAGTTATTTTCAGATTAGCTTAATGAGGAGAGATGGGGAGATGGGGAGATGGGGAGATGGGGCGAAAGGATTAAACAGGAAAGGGGCAAACAGCCCCTTTTACCTGCTTGGATGTGATTAGGTTAACGCGTATTCCGTTACGCGAGCGGATTTTTCCTTAAGCACCAACACAATCATCAACAGCAATGCGATCAATACACCAATAGACGACACACCTAGGATTGGCCCGAGAACAGGTTCAGGCGCTAACTGCTTATAAAGCATAAACAGACCAGAAATCAAAACCAGAGCGGAAACCTGATGCAGACAAAACTGGGCAAGAGCAAGAGGACCGAAAGCGCGCGGCAGCCAATTTTTGTAGATCACAGCGTAAATAAATGAAACAACAAAACCCAACAACATCATATGGGCATGTACAACCATCAGACTGTGATTCCTGGCCTCCGCCATATAAATTCCTAACAACAAACCCATCACAGCGTAAACGAGGGAAATAACCAAATACTTTCGATCTAACACAACAATCTCCTTATTAATATCACTCCGGTCAATCTGCCGGCCGGAGAATTATTGCGTAGGTCGGGTTGGGGTGGGTGTAAAGATTTGTAGGCGGTTTCGTAAAGAAGCCGCTAATACACCAAGCTGTTACGGGCCAAGGGCAATCGATCAAATAAATTTCTACGCTCTCGCCAGTCGGTAAGAAATTTATCCATCAGCATATAGAGGCGCTCGCTGCTATTCCGTCATACGCTCTGCAGGTTCACGCCATTGCCTTCATCCTCAATTGACTCATCCACTATGGGGCAAAAACTCGCTTAAATGAGGTGCTTGATCCGAATCGTTAACGAGTTTTCGCTAAAGGACTTGCTGCACTATTTGGCCTTGCAGTTTTATGCGCAGTAATGGAAATAAGGGGATTCTTCATCCAATCGATACATGATCAAATTACATTTCTATTCACGTATATTCAGCGGTCGCTACGCCGCCGCACGAACGCTCAAACGATTAATGGCAAATTGCAAACTCCGATCATCAAAGATCGACAATTTTCTATCCGCCCATTTTTTACCTGCGGGCCATTTTGCCAAACCTTCTTTGACCGATCGCAATTTCGGCTGGCAATTTTCTTTCACCAGCAACCAATCCACCGTCGCCAACAGCTCCATGCCGTAAGGTGATTCGAAGCCATCGATCAAAGCTGCCGTCTCTTCGAGAGCAGGCAAATAATCTTTCGCTTCCGTTCGCAAAAAAAGCTCTACACGTTCTTTATCCTGATCGTTAAACCAAATCACATCAAGAGGATTACAATCGGGTATTCGCTTGTCCGACTTCAGATAACTACCGTCAAGTCCGTTTAGCAGATGCATTAAATTTTTCGCATAAGGACCGTAGTAATTGGCCTCGAATTTTAGGTCAAGTTCATCGCGCAGGCCGTGACGGTCGATGGCTTTTTGTAAAAACCAGGCGAGTTTTTGAATCTCCAACAGACTGCATTCCATACCAAGGATCGAATAACGACGGACCATTTCTGCAATCAGTGCCCGAGCGGGGGTAAGGGCTTTGGTTCCCAACTTTTTGGACACATTTTGATACTGGCTCGTAGGTTCATAAATAATGATGTCCACATGATCCAGCCCCGCGAGAGCATGCTCAATTTTTTCCTTCACCGTTGACCAATTCAGCCCACCGTTGCCCGCGCCCAAAGGGGGAATGGCAATGGATTTCACCTGGCTTTCTAGAATAAACCGCCGCAGATC
>JBQGED010000418.1:0-16235 GCA_052039425.1 Sphingobacterium griseoflavum
TCCCAATTGGTCAAACACCGCATTTTTGCCGACGCCAATCAGCGAGATATTGGAAACGCTTTTCAACTGGATGCGGTCTGCGGCAGTATCGCAATTGCCTGTCTCTTTGGTGGTATTACCATGATGAATGGTGCCATTCACCATGATGATCAGCGGTGTTGTTTTGGAGGCTCGCTGACAAATGGCGCGGTGAATTTCAGTACCTGTCGTCGCCGTCACCACCTGACCGCCCTGACCACCCGTCACCGCGCCGCCGTAACCCACAAACTGGGAAATATTCATGCGCGGCAGATTGCTGCCTGAACCACTGCTGGAGCTGGAGGAACTGGAGCTGCTGCTCGAAGCGGAGGATGAGGATGAGGAAGAGGATGAGCTGGAGCCGGAGCACGACTGCGCTGTCGTCGGCGGACCCGAAACGGTAATGGAATCAATGTTCGCGAAGCTGTCCGCAGACACTCCGGTCAACACCAAACGGTTGCTGCCGGCATTCAACGATATTTCGACACTCTCTTCCACCCAGCTAGACCAGGCGCCAGTGGGGGCGAAAGCAAAATTCGCGGCACTGCCCAAGTCGCCGTTGGCCGTCAAAACACCTGAGCGCGCCGCACTGGCGCCATTGGCGTAGCGGATCGTGACGGTGTAGACGTTGGCCTCGGAGGCATTAATCTGCCATTCGATTTTGGAACCCAGGGCGTTTTGCACATCGATATAACCGCTGCCGGTATAGCCTGCATGTTCTGTATCCACGCCAGCGGATGCAGCGCTGTAATCGGCATAACAAAAACCCGTAGTGGCTTCCTGAATGGTGACGGTCACATACCCGGGGCTGCCCGAGGAACTAGCAGCGCTGGACGATGAGCTGGAACTGGAAGAGGAACTGCTGGAAGAACTGGAGCTTGAACTGGAAGACGATGATGAAGAGCTGGAGCTGCTGGAACTTGAAGATTCTGTTCCCCCACCGCAGGCGATCAGACCTGCAGCCATGATCCCCACAATCATGCACTGTAATGATTTCATTGAATTCACCCTTGTAATTTTTTTTGCTGAGCTTTGCGCGACTGCCCGGAGCGTCATAGCCGAGCCATAGTATTGCGGAATGTGATGGTCGATTCGGTGACAAGCGACACAAAACTGTTTTACCAAAATAAAAAATTGGTCAGACAGGATTGCCGCCTGCTCCTACGTCAGCGGATTCGGGGTTGGGGGTAGTGACGAATGGCGTTTAAGATACCGGCTCATTTTTTACTCATCTCAGAGGACCAAGTGAAAGATCTTCTTTTTACATGGCTGGAATCCATCGGCCTGGAAATCACGCCTCTGGTGGCCACCGCCATCGTCATAACCATCATCCTCCTGACTGCACTGGTCATCCACCTTGTATTACATCACGGCGTACTGCGCCTACTGGAAGCCTACGCCCGCGGATCAAAACGGGTGTGGCAGGCCGCCTTCTTCCGCCACAAGCTGTTTCAACGCCTGGCGCTAACCCTGCAAGGTGTCATTCTGTTGGGGCAGGCGCGCCTATGGCTCGGCCTGGATTCACCTCTGCTGCCGGGCATCGAAGTGGTGATTTATCTGTGGTTGGTGCTGTTTGCAATGCTCTCCCTGTTCTCGCTGCTGAACACGGTGGAAGACATCAGCGTCAACTCCCCGCACAGTCGCCGCCTCCCGGTGCGGGGCATCTTCCAGAGCATCAAGCTGGTCACATCCATACTAGCCATCATCTACGCCGTTTCGCTGATCATTGGCAAATCCCCCGCAATCTTGCTCAGCGGTCTGGGCGCCATGACGGCGGTGCTGCTGTTGGTTTTCAAAGACACCATTCTCGGCCTGGTTGCCGGCATACAGCTTTCCGCGAATGACATGCTCGCTGTGGGTGACTGGTTGGAGATGCCGAAATACGGTGCCGACGGCGACGTGATCGATATCAATCTCACCACTGTAAAGGTGCGCAACTGGGACAAAACCATCACCACCATTCCCACCTACGCGCTGATTTCCGACTCATTCAAAAACTGGCGCGGTATGTCCGAGGCAGGCGGCAGGCGCATCAAGCGTTCAATCTACATAGACGCGACCAGTGTGAAATTCTTAAATGAACAAGACCTGGACAAATTGCGCAAAGCGCAACTACTCAGCGCGTACATCGAAAACAAAGTCGCGGAAATAAAAAAATACAACGAAGAAAACAACTGCGATCCAGCTTCGTCCGTCAATGGTCGGCGCCTGACCAACCTGGGCACGTTCCGCGCCTATGTCACGGCTTACCTGAAAGCGCATAAACAGATCCATTCGGGACTCACTCAAATGGTCCGTCAACTGCAACCCGGCCCCGACGGCATTCCCCTGGAGGTTTATGCCTTTACCTCTGACACCGCCTGGTTGGTTTACGAAGGCATACAAGCGGATATTTTCGATCACATATTTGCGGTGCTACCGGAGTTCGATTTGCGCGTCTACCAACACCCAACCGGACACGACGTGCGCGAAGTGCTGCGGGCAGTGGGCACAAAAACGATAGCAACATTGGAACAAGCGGCGCACAGCCTGCCGGTGAATTCGGGAGTTGATAACGCCATTTAACGTCGACTGATAGCCCTTTCGCTGCTGCGGACGGGCTCTTTTATTTTCTTGTGACTGCAACCGAACGTTTCCTTTCTGAGAAACCATCTACACTCGGCGATGACTTTTTCATTTAGGCGTTATCGCGATGCTTGCCACAACACTCACACTTATCCAGCAACACTTTCCGCCAAAAAATTCCAACCATATCCAGCTGTATTCAATGCCCACGCCCAATGGACAGAAAGTTTCCATTTTGTTGGAGGAGCTCGGCCTGCCCTATGACGCACACCTGGTCAATATCACCAAAAATGAACAATTCCATCCGGCATTTTTGGCGGTGAGTCCGAACAACAAAATTCCTGCATTGCTCGATCCTGATGGGCCAGAAGGAAAACCACTAGCATTGTTCGAATCAGGGGCGATTTTGTTATACCTCGCGGAAAAAACCGGGCAATTTTTGCCGGCGAATCCAACACTGCGCTATCAAACGATTCAGTGGCTGATGTTTCAGATGGGCGGCATCGGCCCCATGTTTGGCCAGTTGGGATTTTTTCATCGCTGGGCTGGCCGCGAAATCGAAGACCCGCGCCCGCGCGAACGCTACGCAACCGAAAGTGCCCGACTCCTGCGCGTGCTCAATCAGCAATTGGCCGATAAATCCTGGGCAGTGGGTGATACCTACAGCATCGCTGATATTGCAATTTTTCCGTGGGTAAATGCACTACTCGATGTTTACGCGGCGGGTGATTTGGTGGAAATCGAGCAATTTCCCGAGGTATTGCGAGTGCTCAAACAATTTCTGGCTCGCCCCGCCGTGGCTCGAGGGCGCAACATTCCATCGGCTTGATTCGCTGCAATTTCAACTAGAATTAAAGACGACTAAAATTATCAGCGATTTCAACAAGCAAGTTGGCACTTACTGCAACACGGAGGCAATCGCACACAACAAACCTAATAAATGCGCCGCCAGAGCGCTATTCCGATTTCGGGAGAATCTAATGAAAAACTTTTATCCCGCACTAGTTGCCACGTTTTTTCTTTGCTCATGCAGCTCCTTCTCACAGACAAAAGTCGATCGCAACGTGACTTTTTCCTGCATTAACGGCGAAACGGTTTCCGTGCGTTTTTTACCCGATGAGGACATCGCCATTTTGTCGCGCAACGGTACCGACTTAACACTTCCCCAACAACGCACCGGCTCTGGGTTTATCTACAGCACCGGCCGCAACACCATTCACGGCAAAGGTGACGATCTGACCATCGAAATCGGTCGCATGGCGCCGATTCAATGCAGGGCTAAATCAAAGGCCTAATACCAAAATCCCCGGATTTTCCGGGGATTCATTGCACTACCCGATCAACCTTTCCACGCTCAAATACCCCGCCGCCTTCTCCACACGCACCTCCCTAAACGCTGGCACCACTCCCAAACAAGGCGCGGAAATACAACGGCGCAAGGCAGACAGGTTTTCTTCGACAGACTCCATCTGCGGATCTATGCCATTGGCGACCCATCCGGCCAGGGGCAATCCGTCGCGCTGGATGGCTTCGGCGGTGAGGAGAGCATGGTTGAGGCAGCCCAGGCGCAGGCCAACCACCAGGATAACGGGAGTTTTCAGTTGCAGAGGCAAGCTGCTGAGGTGTTCGAAGTCGTTCAGGGGCACGCGCCAGCCGCCGGCGCCCTCGATCAGGCGCAGGTCGGCAGGCTGCATCAAAGTGCCGCGGCACAGACCGACCAGGCGGTCGAGACTGAGACGGCGATTTTCATCAGCGGCGGCAATATGCGGAGCCTTTGCAGCGCGCAGGGCGATGGGGTTGACCTGTTCGTAAGGCAATTTGACGGAGCTGTGGGCCTGGAGCAGCTGCGCATCGTCGTTGCGCAAGCCTTCGGCAGTGACTTCACAACCAGCCGCGACCGGCTTGAGGCCGAATGCCTTAAGCCCTTGTTGACCAGCGAGATGCAGCAGCGCCGCCGTCACGAGGGTTTTGCCAACTCCGGTATCGGTACCGGTAATAAAATAGGTGTTTTTCACGGCTTTTTCGCCCTTACCAAAATAACGTCGTAGGTGGCTGGCAGTTTGTTGTCCCCATCGCGAAAGCGCTCGTACATCTCCTCCAACTGATGGAGTTGGCGAATGCCGGTGAGGCCAGAGCGACTGCCGGGGTTGATATTGTGAGCGCCTATGCCTTTGAGCTCCCGCAGCAGCGGCATCAGTTGATCGTACCGAGCCACCAGCGGATAACGCTGCAATTCAATAGCGGCAAAACCCGCGCCTTCCAGCGCTGCGCGCACTGCATCCGGCGTATGAAAGCTGTTCACGTGGGTGTAGGCATCGATGCACTGCCAGGCTTTTTTCAGCTCGTGCAGAGTGTCCGGTCCGAGGGTGGAGAACACCAAGTCTCCGCCCTCCTGCAAAACCCGATATGCCTCTCTCGCCACTGCGGTTAAATCGCGGCACCACTGGAGCGCGAAGCTGGAAACCACAGCCGCCAGCGACTCGTCCGCCAGTGGTAGAGCTTCCGCATCCGCCACCAGCCCAGCTAACGCAGGCAGTTTTTCCCGCGCGATTTTCAACATTGGAGGAGCCAGATCGGCGAGCAGCAGATTCGGCGCATCGACAGAATGCGCTAAACCCTCAGCCATATAACCGGTGCCGCAACCGAGATCGAGCACTGGTGCTGCACCGGTAAAACGTGGGCAGAACTCGCGCAGGTCCGCCGCGACACGGCGCTGGATATGGGCGTAACGGTCGTAGGTGGCGGCGGCGCCGCCAAAGGAGCGGGCTATACGGCGTTTATCCAGGGGCGGCGCCAGCCAGTCTTTCAGCTTCTGCGCGACAAGTTGGGGATCGGCCAAATGCGGCGCATGGCCGCTGCCCGGTAATACCTCCACCAAGATCTGCGGCGATAGCGTTCGCAAATGGTCCGCAGCACTGACCGGCACCAGTGCGTCATTGGCGCCGAAAAGGTGATATTGCGGCATGGCCAATTCCGTGAGGACTTGGCGGTTATCGAGAATTTCCAGCCAGCGCAGCCCCTGCAGCCAAGCCGTTGCAGTTTCCGTAGAAGGTGGGGATTGCTGGCGCAGATGTTGAGTAACAACTTTGCGTTTGCTGTCGCCAAGAGCCTGTAAGGCGCAGAAACGGGTCCATGTGGCAGCGGGATCCTGCTCAAAATCGCCATAAAACTGGTTGAAGGTGGCAGCTTCCATTGCCTCCGGCCAATCGTCGCGGGCGACAAACACGGCGTTGCTGGCGATTGTGGCTAGACCTTTGATTTTGCCCGGATTGCGCTGGGCGAGTTGCGCCGCGAGCATTCCGCCAAGGGACCAGCCGACCAGCATGCACCGCTGAGGAAGTCGGGCAGATACTTGCGAGAGAAATGCGTCGAGCTCCACCGGTTCAACGCCAGCATCGCCAAAGCCCGGCAGATCGACAACATGGTGCTCGCCCGGCAGCAGACGGCAAAGCGGCTGCCACTGGCTGGAGTCGCTGCCCCAGCCGTGGAGGAAGACCCAGTTGTCAGCCACCCGCCTCTCCCACTTCCCGCCAGCTTTGCCCGAGCGCCTCCAACAAGGCATCCACCTGAGCCTCGGTATGCGCCGCCGACAAAGTGACCCGCAGGCGCGCCGTGCCCTCCGGCACTGTCGGCGGGCGGATCGCGCTGATCCAGAAACCGCGCTGACGCAGTGCCTCCGTCAGCCGTAAAGCGCGGGCATCAGCGCCAACGATAATGGGCTGGATGGCGGAAACGGAAGGCCAGAGTTCAAGGCCGAGTGATTGGGCGCCGGTGCGAAAACGCTGCACCAGATTCTGCAGATGCGCACGGCGGTCGCCCCCCTCCCGCACGAGGCGCAAAGCGGCGCGGGTAGCGGCAGCCACGGCAGGGGGCAGAGCGGTGGTGTAGATATAGGGGCGGGCGAATTGAATCAGGGATTCAATCAGAGTTTCGCTGCCAGCGACAAAGGCGCCGAACGAGCCAAAAGCTTTGCCCAGGGTGCCCATCAGGATCGGCACATGAGTCTCACTCAGGCCAAAGTGCTCCAGGCATCCACCGCCAGCGGCGCCGAGACAGCCGAGGCCATGGGCGTCGTCCACCATCAGCCAGGCATCAAATTCCCGCGCGGTTTGTGCCAGTTCCGGCAATGGCGCCAAGTCGCCGTCCATGCTGAAAACGCCGTCTACCAGAATCAGTTTGTGGCGGGCATCACTGATCTGCAGCTGCTCGCGCAGATGCACCACATCGTTGTGGCGAAAACGCTGAAAGCGCGCGCCGGAGAGCAGACCCGCATCCAACAAAGATGCGTGATTCAGGCGATCCTCAAACACCGCGTCCCCGCGCCCGACCAGCGCGTTGACCGCACCGAGGTTGGCCATATAGCCGGTGGAAAACAGCAGTGCCCGCTCCCGGCCAGTAAACTCCGCCAGCTCCTCTTCCAGCTTGTGATGCTCTTCCGAATGACCGCAAACCAAGTGCGATGCGCCGCTGCCGACGCCGTAGCGATTGGCGGCCTGCTGAAAGGCTTCGATGACCTTGGGATGATTGGCGAGGCCCAGATAATCATTGCTGCAGAAAGCCGTCAGCCGCCGACCGTCCACCTGGATCTCAGGGGTCAGGGGCGACTGCACAATGGGGCGCACGCGATAGCGGCTCAGCGCCCGGCGCTCCGCCAGCCGCTGCTGCAGGGTGTGTTCGAGGGAGTGCGACATAGAAATACCCGCAACCGCCGCCACTGCGGCGGCAAGAGGATCAACTGGCGGCGTTGTAGAACACCTTGTCCTGACGCGCGGCCTGCACCCGGTCCAACAGTGCATGGGCTTCCGCTTCGTCGCTCTGTTCCACCTCGTAAGCCTCCGGCTCTATACCGAGCTTGTGGAACAACTGGCGATCCTTATCGGCTTCCGGGTTGGGCGTGGTGAGCAGTTTGGCGCCATAGAAAATCGAGTTGGCGCCGGCGAAAAACGCCAGGGCCTGCGTCTGCTCATTCATCTCCTCGCGACCGGCGGAAAGACGCACGTGGGATTTCGGCATCAGAATGCGGGCGACGGCGATGGTGCGGATAAATTCAAAGGCATCCAGCTCCTGCTCGTCCGCCAACGGCGTTCCCTCTACACGGACCAGCATATTGATGGGCACGGATTCCGGGTGCTCCGGCATATTGGCCAACTGTTGCAACAAGCCGGCGCGATCGTTCACCTCCTCTCCCATGCCGACGATGCCGCCGCAGCAGACTTTCATACCGGCGGCGCGCACATTGGCGAGGGTTTCGAGACGGTCCTGATAAGTGCGGGTGGTGATGATTTCGCCGTAGTACTCGGGGGAGGTGTCGAGGTTGTGGTTGTAGTAGTCGAGACCGGCATTGGCCAGAGTCTGCGCCTGCTCGGCTGAGAGCATCCCCAGGGTCATGCAGGTTTCCAAGCCCAAGTCCTTCACGCCTTTCACCATGGAGGTGACATAGGGAAGGTCTTTGTCTTTGGGAGAGCGCCAGGCCGCTCCCATACAGAAGCGCGTGGCGCCACTGGCTTTGGCAGCGCGGGCTTCCTCAATCACCTTTTCCACCGCCATCAGCTTTTCCCGCTCCAGACCCGTGTCATAGCGGGCGCTCTGCGGGCAGTAGGCACAGTCTTCTGGACATGCACCGGTTTTGATCGAGCAGAGCGTGCTCACCTGCACCTGATTGGGATTGAAGTGCTGGCGATGGATGGACTGAGCTTGAAACAACAAATCGTTGAAAGGCAGGTTGAACAGGGCGAGAATCTCGTCGCGCGTCCAGTCGTGACGCACTGCTTGAGTGACAGACATGGGATGTTCCTAATGGCGGGAGGTACCGGATAAAAAGGTATGCGCGCCATCATAGGCGGAATCCATTTCCTGTCAACCAGAAAAGGAATTTCAGGTTTACATATGAACATCAACCCATATCTTTATCGCTTCCTCCCGCACCTGTGCTCCCTTTGTGGCGGCCGCGCTGCCAACGGAATCATCTGCGACCTTTGCCACGCCGATCTGCCATACAACCTTCACGCCTGCCGCACCTGCGCCCTGCCCTTGGCTGCCGGCCAACTGGTCTGCGGCGATTGCCTGGCGCTGCCCAAGCCTTATCAATTCACACTTTGCCCGTTGCTCTATCAGCACCCGGTGGATCATTTGATATTGCGCTTGAAAAAACACAATCCACGCACCGGCTCCAACGCACTTTTACCGCTGCTCCGGCAATCACTGGAAAATCATTACAGCTCCGCCGAGCCATGGCCGGATCTGCTCGTCCCTGTACCCAGCCATCGTTGGACCCGTCTGCGCCGCGGTTTTAATCAGGCCCAATCGCTGGCGGAGCAACTCGGTGCCACGTATCAGCTGCCGGTCCGCCCGCTGGTACGCCATAACGGCGGCGCCAAACCGCAAAAAACTCTGGACCGCAAAACTCGCTTTGCCAATTTGCGCCATGTTTTTGACTGTTCAACATCTCTACAGGGAGAAACCATCGCGGTGGTGGACGACGTGATCACAACTGGCGCCACCGCCATGTTGATGAGTCGTTGCCTACTGCGTGCAGGCGCTGGGCAAGTGCATATCTGGGCGCTTGCGCGCACGCCGAAGCCGGGCCGCTGATGTTGCTTTTCAGCGATTGGGAAAGTAATCTGCCGCGCTCGCATTTGTTTTCTTTTCGAAAGGACTCGACCCATGACCGCTCCAGCCAAGCCGCAAGCCAAATCCGTTACCCACGATGTCAGCGAATATCTGTTCTTCTCGCCCAACACCACGGGTTTATCCGGCAGCCCGGTAAAGATACGCGCAGAACTTTTTGTGGATTTTTTCTGTAACGTGGATCCGCAAACCCACGATGGCCAGAGCGTTATCCGCGATATAGAGAGCTTAAAAATTTTTGGCAAAACGGCCAGCCAAAATGCGCATGTTGCAGTACCCGCAAAAAATGATTCCGCCGCACACAAAAATCGCCTGAGCCGGATCCACCAGACACTGAGTGTCCTTAGCTTCAATCAGTCCACATCTCCGGAAAAAACGTTTGCCACAAAAAATGTGCGAGTGTTTTATCGCGTATTGCAACAAGAGGGAGATGCGTTTCCAACGGTTTATATTTCGGATATTCGGGTTGTGCAGAGAGGGAGAGACAACATTGGCGGGTTGTATGAATATACCAGCACCCTGCGAGGTATTTCTTTAGAAAAATCAAAAAACACTGATTTAGATGGAAAGACTGTCTACATCAGCGCAGCTTCAGACTCCGCAAAAAAATCCATGGATGAAGCTTTGGCCAACATTGACAATGACAAACCTGCCCTATTTTTCAATCCGCGAGAGGCAGCTGAAGACCTCAGCATCTGGAAAAAACCTCGACTGAGCCACAACACCAAGGGATTGATAGACCAATTGAGCGATTTGTTGATGAAAAATCAGCGCCGCACTGTCAACTGGTATGTCGAAGGAGAGGGGGCAGCCGTACTTGCTCACGCGCTGGAAAAAGTGCCCGGAACCCTTGAAAAGCATTCATTTAAATTCATTAACGCCCGAACAAATCTCGCGACATTACTCCAGAGTTTGGGACAACGAAAGGCCCAGCTAAAAGGGGAATTTCTGGACTATACGCGTGACAGAACTGCCCTGCTTTCAATCGCGCAAAATTCAGAAGCTATTTCTTATGAATTCAAGAAATTACCAGAACCAGAAAGTTATGATCGTGTAACACGACGCTATTTGGTTGAATACTTGCGAGCGTTAGGTGAAAACGGCAACGCAAAGGCTATCTTAGCTAAAGCAGCGTCTATCAAAGGAAGTAAAGCCACGTTCATGGATGCAATAAATCTTTCGCATCGAGGTTTTAAATGAAATCCCCTGGTCATATTATCGGTCCAGTATTTTCTGATGGTGATTTAGTGACATTTGTGTTTGACGACGCAGAGCTCACATTACGGGCACCAAAGATTCCTTATAACCGTGATAGCGTGGACCGGGTCAACCAACTGCGTGATTTCCGAAATCCGGACACATCGAACTGGGATCACTTTGGCGAAGAAGGCCACTGCGTAGAATCATTGATCACGCAAAACTGGAACTATGAAGATCAACAATCGCATGACGATATAGCCAATGTCTTTTTGGAAGTTGCAGTTTTAAAACACAGCGACAAAGAATACGAAAGCTGCCTGTGCTTAAACAGCAAATCCTTTGCGGAGTATTTTCTGAAAGACATATATAGCGCTTACAGTGACAGCGAACAGGATGAACGACCCTACTGGCCAACCAAACAAAACAATTTCTTCGCCAAAACCATAAACCGTGACCTGATAGACGGCTTGCAGGTGCAAATTGATCTTGGTGGAGGCGAAAAATACCCTGTACCGTCTGCTTATTTTTCACTCGGCCGCCGCTACTCACTGCGCATAGCCTTTCACTTTGGCTCTCTGCACTATTACGACGAAAGAGTTAACCCCTACAGTGAAGAACTACTCCAACAATTCAAGCTCGACGCTTTCGATGACTTCCTATCCCACATCCGCATCGAGTACACCCCTGAAACCATCGCGCTTATCCAGAAGCTGAAGGAACAGCGCCAATAAAGCTCGATCCCCTTCGCCGGCCTAAGTTGGGGTCGGCTGCCTCCCAAATTGCACAATCGTGACCCACCAACAATACTTAACGGACATAAGTATTGGCCACACCAGGAAGGGCAGCGCTCCCCATGAATGACATTCCCCACAACCCCGCACGGGCTCAGCTGGCCCTGCTGATGCTGTTCGCCATGGGCGCGATCAGCGTGATTGTGCTCTACGGCTGGCTTACCGGCGCCTTCCATATCACCACTTTTATGATCGGCACCACCTCGATGAAGGTGAACTCGGCCTTGGGGTTTCTGGTGATGATGACCGGCGTGCTCGGCATCTGGCTGCATAAACCTAGGCTGACGACCGGCTGCGGCTTGGCGGTGATGGTGTTGGGCACCTTCACTGTGCTTGAGTATTTGATGGGCTGGGGCAGACCGGTGGATGAATTATTGTTTGCTGACCCGTGGACGCCGGTTAACCCAGGGCGCATGGCAGCAGGCACTGCTGTGAGTTTTGTCCTGGGCGGCGCCATGCTGGCGGTGCACGATACCTATCCACATCGGCACATCAATGTCTATGACATCCTTGTCACAGCATTTCTGGCGATTCCCTTGTTTGTGTTTTTCAGCTATGTGTTTGCGCCCGATGAAGTGGTCAAAACCCCTTCTCTCGGTACCATGCCGCTGCATTCCTGTTTGAATTTTCTGTTGTTCTTTTTTGCCATTTCGCTGCTGACCAAAAGCAAAGGCGCTGCAGGACTGTTGAACCGCAATACCCGCAACGCGCGCAATTTCCGCTGGCTGTTTTTGATCGTGCTGATTCTGCCGTTGTGTCTGGGCAGTGTGCTCAATCATGGCGTGCAACAGGGTTGGATCGGCACCGGGGTCGGCATTGCCATTTTCTGTCTCTTTTCCACCTTGATCATCGCCAGCGCTCTCGCCCATCACACTATTTTGCTCGACCACTGGTTTCGCCAGTTGCTGCAGGAGCGCGGTCGCAGCAATCAATTAAAAAACCAGATCCACGAGTTGCTGGAGATCTCTGCGGACGCGATTCTTTTATTCGACGGCAATCTGAAGATTTTGCATGCTAATTCCGGCGCCCAGCGCATTCTTGGCTACAGCCCGCAAGAGCTTTGTAACATGACCTTGGTGCAACTGTTGCCCGAAAGCCGGCGGGGCGATCTGGAAAATCTGATGCAGCGCTACCTGCATAAAGAACCGGAAAGCTCCTCCGTAAAACTGTCGGACCGCCTGCACTTACAACATCAAAACGGCAGCGAAGTTCCGGTGGCGGTGACACTCAGCAAAAAAGTGCAGGAGGGTGACCAGATTCTGCTAATTGCGCTGGTAAAAAATATCGAAAAACTCGATGACAAAATCCGCAACCTGGAGAAGAAAGCCAGCATAGACGCTCTCACTCAGGCGGAAAACCGTAGCGAATTTGAAGATTTCTGCCGCCGCGTCAATCTGCATGCACTGCGCAAATCGGATTTTTCCTTCTGTGTGATGCTGCTGGATATCGATGATTTCAAAACCGTCAACGACACCTACGGCCACAAGATCGGCGATCAGGCGTTGGCGGAATTTGCCCGTGTCGTACAAAACACTCTGCGTGACGGCGATCGTCTGTTCCGCACCGGTGGTGATGAATTTATTGTGGTCTCAGTCAATGTGCCGCCGGAGGACACCCTGGCTTTTGGTGAGCGTATCCGCACCGCGATTGCTGGGCACCGCATGCTCAATGGCGACCTGACTTTGCAAATGACCTGCAGCATAGGCATCTGTATGGTGGACTCCTCCACCGCCGATCTCGAAGCAGCCGTGCAGCGCGCGGATGAGGCCATGTACCAAGCCAAACACAGAGGCAAAAATCGCTGTGAAATCGCGCCCTCCACAGCGCTTCCAGGCAGTTAAACGCCGACTCAAACCTGACGCGCCATCGTTTCCGCCGGGTGCTTGGGGCTATAATCGCGCCTCATTTACCCGCCCGGAAGCCCTATGGATCCCCAGCAGCAAGAACCTCCGTTTAACAATCTCACCCCCGACCTGGTATTAACCGCGGTGGAAACTCTCGGTTTCGCGAGCGATGCGCGGATTTATCCGCTCAACAGCTACGAAAACCGGGTTTATCAGGTAGGACTGGAGGGGCGCGATAAACAGCCGCTGATCGCCAAATTCTATCGGCCGGAGCGCTGGAGCGACGAGCAGATCCTGGAGGAGCACCGTTTCAGTAGCGAGCTGGAACAGCTCGAAGTACCCATAGTGCCGCCCCTGGAAATCGACGGCACCACCCTCTTCCACCACGACAATTTCCGCTTCGCGCTTTACCCGCGCAGGGGCGGTCACGCGCCAGAGCTGGATAACGACGACACCCTGTTTACTCTGGGGCAATATCTCGGCCGCATCCACGCTCTGGGGAAAAGCCAGAAATTTCAGCACCGGGTGGATTTGTCTATCGAACGTATGGGCGATGCGAGCCGCGAATTTTTGTTACTGCAGAATTTCATTCCGCAGAGCGTGCGCGCCGCTTACGAAACCATCACTGAACAATTGCTCGCTCAGATCAAACAGATTTTTCAGCGCACGCCTTACACCTCCATACGCCTTCACGGCGATTGCCATCCGGGTAATATTTTGTGGCGCGACGACAAACCGAATTTTGTCGACCTGGATGATGCTTGTAACGGCCCGGCGATTCAGGATTTATGGATGCTGCTCTCCGGCGAGCGCCCGCGCCGCCTGGAGCAATTGGCAAACGTGATAGATGGATATGAGATGTTCTGTGAATTTCATCCACGCGAGCTGAATTTAATCGAAAGTCTGCGCACCCTACGCCTGATGCACTACGCCGCCTGGCTCGCCCGCCGCTGGCACGACCCGGCATTTCCCCACCACTTTCCTTGGTTCAATACCGAACGCTATTGGTCGGAACATATATTGGAATTGCGCGAACAATTGTTTGCTCTTACCGAACCGCCGCTGGCATTGGCGCCGGCGTGATGATTGCGCGAGAACAGGAAGAATAAAAAAGGGCTTTTCGCCAATGTCTGCAGACGAAAAGCCCAAGGCTGTTTTGGGCAACATAAACAGCATCTGGTAAGCGAGGAAAACCGTGATACGACCGGCCACGGCGCCGTAGTCTGCGCCGGCACAAGCGCGATATTTACAGAAAATACAGAAAACCGCACCACTGCGCAAAGCGCGAGACAAGCCATTATGGCCTTACCAATTTTTGCAAATCAAGCAAAATCTGTCTTACCACGATATGCTGTTTGGAATGCGATAGCTGGCGCCATTGCTCTGGCAGTCGCGCCATAGATGGTCGACCAGGAATTAACATTCAACCTCTGATAGGCTGCTGTGCCTAAAACCACCGACACAGAGGACGCACCATGCCGCAGATCATCCCCTTCTACGCCAGTTTGCTGGTTTTGCTTTTTCTGTTTCTCAGCGTTCGCGTGATTCGTCGACGCCGTGCTTTGAAAGTCGGTATTGGTGACGCCGGCGACAAATATTTGCAGCGCGTTATGCGCGTGCATTCCAACTTTGCGGAATACACACCCTTAGCGCTGCTGCTGTTGTTGGCGTTGGAGCTGCAGGTGTTTTATCCGTGGGCGCTGCATGTGCTGGGAGCAACGCTGGTGGTGGGACGCCTGCTGCACGCCTATGGGGTGAGCCAAACGCGCGAGCAATTGCAATTCCGCATCGCCGGCATGGCCTGCACCTTTGCAGTCATGCTGGTGGCGGCGGGAATTTTGATTTATCGGTTTTTCCTCCGGGCGGTTCTTATTTAAGGGTCGTAAACACGTTACAGATCCTCAATTGGTCGGTAACGTGGCACCAACATTTTCATTGCACTCCACGCCACCAGATAGGCGACGGCGCAGATGGAAAACATAATGGTGTAGCCGGTGGTGACATCGCCTTGCGCGCCGTAATAATCGAACAACCAGCCGCCGATTTTGGAGATCACCACTCCGCCCATACCACCTGCCATACCGCCGATTCCCACCACGGATCCCACCGCGTGTTTCGGGAACATATCCGACACAGTCGTGAAAATATTGGCCGACCAGGCTTGGTGTGCCGATGCACCTATACCGATCAAAATCACCGGCAACCAGAACGAAATATGCCCCAGCGGTTGCGCCAGCAATACCACCAGAGGCACAAGCGCAATCAACAACATGGCGCGCATGCGCCCGTCGTAGGGGTTGTAGCCGCGATTGATGAAGTACATGGGGAAAGCACCGCCGCCAATGCTGCCAAACATGGTCATGCTGTAGAGCACCGCCAGCGGCAGCATCAATTCCGTACTTTTGAGACCGTATTGTTTGCCGAGGTAAATCGGCAGCCAGAATAGAAAAAACCACCAGACCCCATCGGTCAAAAATTTACCCAGGGCAAATGCCCATGTCTGGCGATAACCGAGCAATTTGAACCAGCGGAACGTCAAATCTGCCGCAGGCCGCTCTTTTACTTCAACAGAAGCGTCGCTGTTGATATACGCCAGCTCTGCAGCGCCGAGTCGGCGCTGCTCTTCCGGCTTTTCATAGAAGATGGCCCAGAACAACATCCAGACAAATCCTATTGCGCCGACAAAAATAAATGCCGTTTGCCAATTCCACACCGATGCAATTAAAGGAACCGTCAAAGGCGCCAGGATAGCGCCCACGTTGGCGCCGGAATTAAAAATACCGGTGGCAAAGGAGCGCTCTTTTTTAGGGAAATATTCTGCGGTGGCTTTAATTGCGGCCGGAAAATTCCCCGCTTCCCCAAAGGCCAATACCGCGCGAGCAAACATAAATCCCACGACTGATGCAGGCACCGCTGCAATGCCCATCAGCGCCAGAATATTATTGGTCACCTCGCCGAACCAGACTGCGTAAGCATGGATAATTGCGCCGACGGACCAGATAATAATCGCCCAGATATATCCCCATTTGGTGCCGAGCTTGTCGATGATGCGACCGGCAAACAACATGGAAATCGCATAAACGAATTGAAAAACCGCTGTGATATTGGCGTAATCGGTATTGGACCAGCCGAATTCGCGGGAGAGATCGGGGGCCAGCAGGCTGAGCACCTGACGATCCAGATAATTAAC
>JBQGED010000419.1:0-18784 GCA_052039425.1 Sphingobacterium griseoflavum
CGATGCCGTCATTAATGTCGGTGGATTGGTGGCTTCAGGACTGAATATCAGCAGCGATGATTTTATGAATGGCGATCTGGTATTTAGCGGCCTGGAAGGTGCTGCTGGTACGGTGGTAAATCGCGGAATTATCAATGCGGCCGTCGGTGGCAATGTCGCTCTGCTGGGGAAAAGTGTAAACAACCAGGGATTTATCAGTGCTGAACTCGGCCATGTGGCATTGGCCTCGGGCACGGAAGCGATAGTGACATTTGATGATGAGGGTTTGCTGGGAGTGCGGATTGATCAGGCAACGCTTGCGGAGGAATTAGGCACCGCTTATGCCGTCACCAATGGCGGCACTATCGAGGCTAAGGGTGGAAAAATTCTATTGAATGCTACTGCGAGTGCGGATTTATTCAGTGCTGCGGTTAATAGCGGCGGAATGGGAAACAACGGCGTCGAGTTTCATGATGACGGTACCTTTTCCATTGGCACCGGCAACAATGTAATCAACTCTGGGAGGTTAGATGCATCCACCGATGCGTCCTCCATTAACGACGCGGGCAGCGTGATTGTTGCTGGAGCCGATATCGAGCACCGCGGCACCATCAGTGCCAACGCCTCCGGCACTAACAAAGCTGGTGCTGTCTATCTGGTGTCGTCATATAACGACTTAATACCTGCAGGTACCGTCAGGCTGGCAGGAACGAGTCAGATTGAAGCCAAGGCCGATAGCAACAGCGGCAAAGTCCATATATCTGCGGATCATTTGTTATCCACATCTGGGAGAACGGCCATTACCACCTCTGGCAATACATATCTAAATACATGGCAGACTCTCCGTATGCCAAAAGTGACCAGCGAGAATCTGTGGATCGGTACCATGGGAGTAGTGACACAAACAGGCCCAGCGGAAATAGCAGGTGTCCTGCAAACCCGATCAACAAGCGGCGCCGATATACGTTTAACCCATTCCGGAAATGATTTTAATGAAGTGAGGGTGTATGCGAATGCGCTCGGTGATTCAATCCGAATTGTTGATCGTAATGATGTAGTGATCGGGGAAACTTACGCAGATGAGGCGTCGCTGCGGGTGACCGCTCTCGAGGAAGGTGCCACCATCAGCCAGGTTCCCGGTACGCGTCTTTACCTCAGCGCGGGGACTTTGAGTTTAAAAGCGGACAATGTTGTGCTTGGAGAAGGTGGCGCAACCACGGTTCACATTGGAGGATGGTTTTATGTGGATTTTAATCAGAGTATCGCCACCAACGGTTCCATTAGCATGTCCACTGACAGTCAATACCCCAGCGTCGGCCGCTTCCGCGGCGTGGATCGGATAGACGGTGATGTTCTGCTGGATCTGCGCGGAAACCACGTCATCGACCTCAATGCCGACATTATGAATTCGGATGTCAATTTGCACAGTATGACTGGTACTCGCGCAATTGTCGGCGGCGCTTATGAAGGGACAAGCGTCCGCCAGACTGGCCCCATCAATCTTAGTGGCACCTTAACCTTGAACACCTACAGCGCGGTTCTGTCGCATCCGGAGAATGATATTGCGTCACTAGAGGGTAATGTGAGGTCATCAATGGGTGCGTTGTCTTATGTCGATCGCAATGATGTGGTGCTACGCAGTTTATCGGGCGCTACTGAGACTGTTATTTCGGTCATGTCCGTCGGTGAGGGTGCTACGTTGCGGCAGGCTTCAGGCAATAGCATAAATATTGAGTATCTGGTTCTGAGGGCGGACAACATTATTTTGGGCTCTAACGGTAAGAGCAGCATGAATCTTGGTCATACCCTTAGAGCTGAGTTTAAAGACCGTATGGTTTTGAATGGCCCGTGGGGTATAGGTACTTATGAGGGCCAAGGGCCGTTTTTGACGATTATTGGTGACGAAGGTGACAACCGGCTGCACTTTGGCCCGTACGTAACGAATAACGGATTTGCAGGGTCCTCTATGTTTGCCCACCTCAACATCGAGCTCGGCGGCGGTAACGATACCGCAATTTTTGATATTCCTTTCCCAATCGGTTCTGATCCCGAAACATGGTGGGGCGTCAATTTCGATATGGGGGACGGCGATGACCGTGTTGTCTTTAACGAAAGTGTTGACATCCCTTTAACCTTAGGCGCAGGACGCGACGAATTACGCTTGCGCAATAATTCCATCTTTTACGATGTGCTGGATTTCGACGCAAACGAAGACCGACTGGTAATTGTCGGTCCTTAATTTTTTTAAGGTGCCCGTTGCTTTTCCTCAGCCACCTGTCTGCACTGGGTAGGTGGCTTTTTTCAAAGCCCAACGGCAAGTTGCGCCTCCCTCGGCCTGTTGATCTATCGTCGCTCTTGATACCCGCCTCCCTCGCCCCTAAGCTGCGCGACTCGCCGCACAGAGTGGTGGAAGCGAATGTGATCTGATGCAAAGTTTCCTATACATGACAATTAGCGCAGTCGGATCCGGGGGGACCGCATGAGGCAAACAGAAACCCGCATAGACGTTCACATCACCCAGTGCGCCGATGAACCGATTCATATTCCCGGCAGTATCCAATCCCACGGTTATTTGTTGGTTTTGGAAGAACCTGATCTGATCATTCGCCAGCTCAGCAGTAATTGCGAATTTCTCTTCGGGCAACCTGCGCGTGCCGGGCTCGATCAATCCATCGCTCAGTTCCTCACAGCTGAATCCTTGGAAAATTTACAGGACAAGCTCGCCAGCGCGGATTTGCGCCGGGTGAATCCACTGCAAATCCAATTTACCGGTGCGGCGGACCAGTCATGTCGTAGAAAAACATGGGACGCTGTCGCGCAGCGCTCGCAGGGATATTTGTTTCTCGAACTGGAACCCTCATTGCAGACTGACCCGAGCTTTCTCGATGTCTATCGCAAGATTAATGTGGCGGTGGAAGACATGGGTGCAGCGCGGGATCTGCAGGAGTTGTATCGCGTGACGGTCGAGCATGTGCACGAGCTGACAGGTTATGAGCGCGTCATGATTTATCAATTCGATGCGGAATGGAATGGCGAAGTGATAGCGGAAAAGCGCTCGCCGCAGCAGGAGCCCTTTCTTGGTTTGCATTATCCGGCCTCCGATATTCCAGAGCAGGCGCGCCGGCTCTACACCACCAACTGGCTGCGCAGTATTCCCAATGTGCACTACACGCCATCGCCGATTTTGGCGGGCGAAAACGCCAGTGGCGCGCCGCTGGACCTCAGTGGCTGCAGTTTGCGCAGCGTGTCACCCGTACATATCCAGTATTTGAAAAACATGGGAGTTAGCGCTTCCACCAGTGTCTCGGTGATTAAAGACGGTATGTTGTGGGGCTTGATCGCGCTGCATCACAATCAGCCGGCGTATTTGTCATTTGAGGTGCGCCAGGGTTTGGAGTTTATCGGGCGGATTTTTTCCTTGCAGCAAGCTGCGCGACAGAAGTTCGAAAACATCGATTACAAAAATTACTTACGTACATTGCGCCAGCGTCTGGAAGACAAAATGAAGCAGCAGGCGGACTTTATGGATGGTCTGCTGCGCAATTCACCGGAGTTTACCGCGATGGCGCAGGGATGTTGCGGCGGCGCCATTTTGCATAGAGGCAAATTATCCCTTGTCGGACAGACGCCGAGCGAAAACGAAATCCGCCAATTGACCGAGTGGTTGAAACACTCTCTCGATGGACGTCCGCTGTTTCATACCGCGTCTCTGGCCCGACACTATCCGACGGCGGAAAGCTTTAAGGATAGCGCTGCCGGCCTGCTAGTGATTTCCATTCCGGAGGTCGAGCCCTGTTATCTGCTTTGGTTCAAGCCGGAGGTCATTCAAACCGTAAATTGGGGTGGCGATCCGCGCAAAGATGAGAGCAGCGGCGGTCTTACACCGCGTGCGTCGTTTGCTTCGTGGCAGGAGACCGTGCGCCTGACCTCCCTGCCGTGGCGGCAGGAGGAAATCGATGCGGTAGAGGAATTGCGTCGCTCCATTATCGAGGTGGACCTGGAAAATCAGGTGCGTATAGCGATGGACAGTAATGCCGAGCTCGATCAATTCGCCTCGGTGATCTCCCACGATATGAAAGAACCGCTGCGAGGCATTGCATATTTTGCCGACTTTTTATTGGAGGACACTGCGGATCGGCTGGATGAGGAATCGCTTAGTCACTTGCAGGGCATTCGCCAACTCGCGGAAAAAACTCGCGACTTGATCGGCAATCTTTATGAATATTCCAAGGTGGCCACCATCGATATGGCTTTTGCGGATGTCGATATCGGCTTTATTCTGCGCGATGTAGCGGAACGGCTCGCGGCGTATCTTGCCGAGCATAACGCTGAGCTGCGGATCAAAGGCCCTCTACCCAGCGTTTTCTGCGACGGCATCCGCGTCTGTGAGGTTTTTGCCAACCTGATCACCAACGCAGTGAAATACAATGATCAACAAGCGAAGTGGGTCGAAGTGGGCGCAAACCTTGCTGGAAGTGTCCCGGTCTTTTTCGTGAAAGACAATGGTATAGGTATACCGCCGCACAATCAGGAGCGTATTTTTGCCATGTTTCAACGATTACATACAGAGGAAGCCTATGGTGGCGGCAGTGGAATCGGTCTTGCGATCGTCAAACGTATCATCGATCGCCACGGTGGACGCATATGGTTGGATTCCCTTCCGGGAGAGGGAACAACTTTCTTTTTTACCCTTCGTCCCCCGGCACAGCAATGGCAGGTCGAATCTCTTGACGCATAAACACATCAAAGTATTGATCATTGACGACAGTGCAGCAGATCGGCGCATTTACCGGCGTTTTTTGCAGGGACAGCAGCGATACGAGCTGGAAATATTTGAGGAGGCGTCGGCGCGGCAGGGGTTTGAACGCTGCCTCACGGTGAAACCGGATTTGGTGATCATGGATTATCGTTTGCCAGACCTGGACGGGCTTTCCCTGTTGGAGCAGATTCAGGCGAAAATGCGCGTGCCGGTGATTTTTGTTACCGGCAAACCGGAAGCACTGCTGGTCAGCGAGGCGTATCGCAGAGGCGCGGTGAAGTATCTTTCGAAAGACACGATTACCTCTGTCTCCATCCAGGAAGCGCTGGTTGACGCATTGGAACTGAGTTGATGACGGGTATCAGTTGGAAGTGAATCACAACATGAATGAAGTGGAAGATAAAAAAAGTTCGAGAAAGAAAAAATCCAAAGATATTCGGTTTGTGGTGGGTATAGGATCCTCAGCCGGTGGGTTGGAGGCTCTGCGCGCGCTGTTTGGCTCGCTGCATGATGACGTTCCCATGTCGTTCATTGTGGTGCAGCACTTGGCACCGAGCCATAAAAGCCGCTTGGTGGAAATTCTGGCGCAGTCTACCGACCTCAAGGTGAAAGAGGTAGAAGACGGCGAAAAACCCGAAAACAAAGTCATCTATATCACACCGCCCAATGCTGATCTTTATTTGGAAGAGGGCAAGTTGCGCTTGATGGAGCCGCATCTCAAAATCGGCCCCAAGCCCTCGGTGGATTATTTTTTCCGCTCCCTCGCCGAAAATTTTGGGCCTGCTTCAATCGGTATTATTCTCTCTGGCACCGGCTCCGACGGTGCTCATGGTGTGCGTGCGATCAAAGCGGCCGGCGGCTTTACGATCTGCCAAAAATCCAGTACCGCCAAATACGATGGTATGCCCAAGGCCGCCAAACACACTGGCGCGGTCGATCTGGAATTAAGTCCAGAGGAAATCGCCAAGGAGCTGTCGCGCTTCGGCAAAATTTCCCCGCGTGCTCGCCGCGAAAAAAACAATCCGGTGGGTGACGATCATTTTGAGCGCATCTTCGCCATTCTGGAGCGGGATAAAGGCGCCTGCTTTGCTAATTACAAACCCTCCACGGTACGTCGTCGTGTAGAACGACGAATAATTGCCACACGCTGCTCAACAGTTGAGGAATATGCCAATTTCCTGCGGGAAAATCCTGAAGAATCCAACAATCTGTTTCAGGATATCTTGATTTCAGTGACCTCATTTTTTCGTGATCCCGAAGCATTCGGGGTGCTGGAAAAATACATTGATGAAAAGGTCAAAAACAAGCGACCGGGGGATAGTTTCCGCTGTTGGGTAGTCGGGTGCGCGACGGGGGAGGAACCCTACTCGATCGCCATTTTGGTTTCCGAGGCGATTGAGCGTCACGAGAAAAGTATCGGCTTGCAAATCTTTGCCACGGATCTGGATGAGGTGGCCCTGGATGTCGCACGCCGTGGCTGTTACTCCCGCGGCAGCTTCGATAAATTCCCGCATCACCTGCGCGAGAAATACTTTGTTGCCTTTGAAGAACAATTACAGATTAGGGCATCGTTACGTGATCAGATCGTATTTGCCCGCCACAACGTTATCGAAGATCCTCCGTTCCTCAATACCGATCTGGTGTCCTGTCGCAATGTGCTGATTTATTTTAATCAGAGCTTGCAGGAAAAAGTCTTCCGAACCTTGTGTTACTCATTGGGCAAAGGTGGCATTTTATTTTTGGGCCGCTCAGAAGCGGTATCAGGCTCTGCGGCTGATCTGTTTCAGGTGCAAGACAAGGAGGCGCGAATCTACTTCTCCATGAAAGAACGCAGCCGAGCGACCCTGCCGAGCAACCGGGTGACCGCGTTTGATTCCGCAAACTACATTGCCAGAGCCCGGGAAGAGCGCGCAGACGAAACCGGGATGGACTTGTTCCACTCGATGATTGCCAACTTCGCTCCCGACTCGCTCATTGTTGATGACGACCACAAGGTGAAACATGTCTACGGCAAAGCCAATGAATACCTGGCTTTTCCCAATGGCGAAGCCACGTTTAACATCACCAAACTGCTGATTGGTGATTTGGGCCAGGAACTGTCATCGCTGTTGTACCGGGTGGTGAAAAATCAATCTCTGGTGCAAGGTAAAAAGCATGAGCTGCGCCGCAACGGCGACATACATTTGGTACAGATGACTGTGGCTCCGCTGATGGGTAGTGACAGCATCAAACAATATCTGGTTTCCTTCCAAAGCACCTCGGGGCGGATGCCGGTGAATGATACGCGGGATATTTACGCTGCTGGCCTGGCGCCCGAAGAACAGATCAAAGAATTGGAAAAAGAACTTTATTCGGTGAAGGAACAATTGCAGTCGGTGATGGAGGAGCATCAGGCGACCAATGAGGAATTGCAGTCTCTCAACGAGGAGTTGCAATCAGCCAATGAAGAGCTGCAATCGTCCAATGAAGAACTGGAAACGACTAATGAGGAACTGCAGTCGTCCAACGAAGAGTTGACGACTTTAAATCAGGAGCTCAACGTCAAATCCTCGGAGTTGCAGCTTTTATATAATCGCCATCAAGCCATTCAGGACGCGATTGCGTATCCGTTGCTGATCATCGACGACAAAATAAATGTCCTCGATTTCAACCCATCCGCACGCCATTTGCTGCGGATGAGCGATGCGGATATAGGTTCGCAACTTCGTTCCGTGCCGACGCCAATCGATATGACGGAGGTCAATAACGCCGTCGTCAAAGCGTTACGTGAGCAGAAAAATAGTCGTTTTCAATTTCAATCCAAGGATCGCACCTTCGAAATTCAGGTGCAAATTTTCCTCGGTGAAAAGGATGCTGTTGCCGGCGCGGTGGTGAGCTTTATCGACAACACTGAAATCACTATGGCTTTGGAAGAATCGCGGGTGATGAAGAGCCGCTTGGCTAGCATTATCGACAACACCCCCGCTATGGTGAGTATGAAGGACCTTTCCGGCGTTTACATATTTGCGAACAATCGTTTCTGCGAAGTGACCGGTCACCAGCTTGAAGATGTTATGGGCAGCACCGACGACGAATTATTTGGCAAGGAAGTCGCCAGCCAAATTCGCGAAAAAGACTTTGAGGTATTAAAACGAGAAACTGCTCTGCAGTTTGAAGAGAGCTACGATATCGACGGCCAGACGAGGGTATGGACTTCCTCGAAATTTACGTTGTTTAACGCCCGCAACCGCCCGTATTCGGTCTGTACCATTTCTTTGGATATTACCGAGCGAGCGGTGCGCGAGCGGCAGCTGGAGCTGTTCCGTCAGGCGATCGCCTCCGCCAATAGCGGCACGGTGATTTTGGAAGACCAGGGCGTAGGGTTTGTCATTTCTTTTTGCTCCCAGCAGTTTGCCGAATTGTTGGGTTTCCAAGTCGCCGATTTTATCGGCTGCAATCTCGCTGAATTCTTTAAACGCATTGGCGTTCCTGCCAAAACGCGCTCCTATGTGGAAATTGCCGCAGCGCTGGAAGCGGGACGGGAGATGGTCCTGAGTTTTGTCGCTGCGGCATCCGATAGGCGGGAGCTCACTTTCGAATTGCGCAGTGCCCGGGTCCAATCGCGCACCGATCAACGTGCTTACGTGATACTGTCGATTTTCGATGTCAGCGAGCGCCTCAAGGATCAACAGATTATTTTGTCGCAGCAGGAGGAGTTGTCGCGCTACTCCCGGTTCTCAGCGCTGGGCGAAATTGCTGCGGGAATTTCCCATGAGATCAATACACCGTTGAATGTGATCACTGCCAATACGGATATTTTGAAGCGTGCTGTGCAGATGCATAAGTTGACGGACGAGCGTGTATTGCAGTCGGCTGATGACATAGAACGCATGGCCAAAGGAATTTCAAATATTGTGCGCGGTCTCAAATCGGTCGCTGGCATAGATCCAGGGAATGTGGAGCAGGCTAGTATGCAGAAGCTGATTCAGGACGCGTTGAAAATTTGTCAGCTGCGCTTGCAGCGCTCGGAGATCGAATTGCGCCTGAATTTGCCAGCCCAAGACATAGTCGTGAATTGTTATCCAATCCAGATAATGCAAGTGGTGGTAAATTTGGTGAACAATTCTCTGGAAGCCATTGCCGATACTGAAAATCCTTGGATCAACATTACCCTTGAGGAGCAGGATGGCAAAGCGGTTATGACAGTGGAAGACAGTGGTGACGGCATAGATGCGAGCTTGACGGAAAAAATTATGACGCCGTTTTTCAGCACTAAGAAAAAGCAAAATGGCACCGGCATGGGACTTTCTTTGTCCCGAGCAATTGCCCGTCGGCACAATGGTGATTTGGTATTGGATCCCACGGCAGCCCACACCACATTCCGCTTGGAAATCGCCAAAGACCAACCGCGAAGCCTGACGCTATGACGACACCCGAACATGCAACAGCTTCGCTATCCGTATTGTTGGTGGAGGATGATCACTCCCTGGCGCGGGTGTGGAAAACGTTATTTGAAATGCTCGACTACCGCATTGCCTGCTATCACACTGGCACAGAATTGCTGCGCCAGTGGGATCAAGTGAGTCATTTCGATATCATCATCACGGATTATTATTTGCCGGATATCAACGGTGTTGAGTTGATTAAAGAAGTGCGTGAGCGCACGCCCGACCTACCGGCAATCGTGCTCACAGGCTCGCAAGAGCAATTTATCAAAGACGCAGTAAAGGAAATTGCCAATTGCCATATTTTATATAAACCATTAAATATGGCCGATATCGAAGAAAAATTGGCGCAGATATTTCAGGTCTGATAATCAGCCGGCAATTTCCCGCTGCAGCGCCGCGTAAACACATTTCAACAGGCCGTAGTCGTAAACGCCGTTCAGCTCCTCGAACACTGGCCGCCATTTGATAGGTTCGTCCGCCTGGGCGAGCATCACATCGGTGATCAAATCCAATTCGGACTGCGGCAGCTTCACCACTTCATCAAGGCGTAAATGACCCTGTTCAATCAAAGCGGCGGCGTGGGTGTAAACCGTGGACTCCGCCAGGTTGCGTTGTTGCGCCACCTCCGCGACAGAATGTCCGGCGCGCAGCAAAGCAAAAGTTTCATGCTCTGTCGCTTTTACGGATGTTGATGACGGCGCGTTTTCATAATGGCGCAGAGTGTCTTTATGCTCCTTTATGACAGCGAGAAAAGCCTCGCCGTAACGGTCGAGTTTGCCCTGACCTATACCGGAAATACGTCCCATTGCCTGCGCGGAGTCAGGCTGCTGGCGCACCAGCTCCAGCAAAGTGGCATCATGAAAAATGACATAAGGCGGTACGCCCTGGTCTTGGGCCAATTGTTTGCGTAATTCCCGCAAGCGTTCCCACAGGGATTTTTCCGGCCCGGCCAGATTGCCGATAAGTCCGCGACTGGCATTTTTTTCTTTGGTTTTGTTCGCTGCCGTTTTTTCTTCGCGGCGCAGTTCGATTTGCTCTTCACCTTTTAATAAGGGTCGGCATTTTTCCGTCAACATCACGCCGCCGAATCCTTCCAAATCCACCTGCAGATAACCGCGTGCGGCCAGTTGGCGAAACACCGAACGCCATTGGCCTGCGTCCAGTTCCGTGCCTATGCCAAATGTCGATAATTTTTGATGGCCGAACTGCTCGACTTTCGGTGTGGATTTGCCGAGCAAAATATCCACCAGATGATTCACCCCGAATTTTTGTCCGCTGCGATAACAGCAGCTCAAGGCTTTTTGCGCGACCACGGTGCCGTCAAACGTTTGCACTGGATTTAGACAGGTATCGCAATTGCCGCAGGGCTTATGCAGTTCTTCGCCGAAATAGGCGAGCAGGGCCTGACGGCGGCAGGAGGTGATTTCGCAAAGTCCCAGCATGGCGTCGAGCCGCTGTCGTTCAATGCGTTTATGCTCATCCGTGCCGGGCGACTGCATCAGCATCTGCCGCAGTTTTAAAACGTCCTGTACGCCGTACACCATCCAGGCGGTTGCGCCGGCTCCATCGCGGCCGGCCCGTCCGGTCTCCTGATAATAGGATTCGATGCTTTTGGGCAAATCCAGATGCGCGACAAAGCGTACGTCCGGTTTATCGATGCCCATACCGAAGGCGATGGTGGCAACCATTACCAAACCATCTTCCCGCAAAAAGCGCATTTGATTGTCCTGGCGCGCCTGGGTGGACAGCCCGGCGTGATAGGGCAGCGCGTTGAATCCCTGCTGCTGCAGCCAATGGGCGGTCTCTTCCACTTTTTTACGCGACAGACAGTAGACAATTCCGGCATCCTCTGGATGCTCACTGCGCAGAAAATTCAGCAACTGCTGACGGGAGTCCTGTTTTGCCTCTATGCGGTACTGGATATTGGGCCGGTCAAAACTGGCGACGAACTGGCGCGCGTTCTCCAGCTGCAGGCGGCGAAGAATTTCATTGCGTGTGCGGGTATCCGCAGTAGCGGTCAGAGCAATCCGCGGCACCTGGGGAAATTGCTCGTGCAGCAGGCTCAGTTCGAGATAATCCGAGCGGAAATCGTGTCCCCATTGGGATACGCAGTGCGCCTCATCAATCGCAAATAGCGCTATGGGAAGCTTGTGCAGCAACTCCAGCATGCGCGGCTGGATCAGCCGCTCTGGGGCGACGTACAGCAATTTGATTTGCCCGCGACGCAGGCGCTGTTCCACCGCCCACTGCTCATCCTGGCTAAGGCTGGAATTCAAATAGACGGCCGCTATGCCGAGCTGCGCCAGCGCATTGACCTGATCCTGCATCAGGGCGATCAACGGTGAGATCACCACTCCTATGCCCTCGCGCACCAGCGCCGGAATTTGATAGCACAGGGATTTGCCACCACCAGTGGGCATCAATACCAGGGCGTCACCGCCCGCGCAGACTGTATCGACGATGGCGGCCTGCTCGCCGCGAAATGCAGGATAGCCGAAGGTGTTTTGCAGAACATGGAGAGCTGTATTTGTCATCCGCGAAGTTTAATGCCTTGAAATCCGTAAAGCACCTCGGGAATTTCTGGTTATTTTTTGAGCTAATTATCCGGGTTGGTGAGAGGATGTTTGACAGCCGATCATGAGCGCTATATGAATGAGTACTATCAAATAAATATCATGTTATGTATTTGGCGAGATGATTGCGGATTTGGGGAACGTCCATTACTGGTGGACCCGCAACTGAGGATGGCGATATGAAAATAATGAAATATATCCCGTGTTTTTTGCCAAAGCGGATTTTTTGTTGCTTGTTGTTATTGCTATGCCGAAATCTTCAAGCGGAAGAAATGACGCTCGACGCTGTATTGCAGGAAGCCGATTTTATTTTTGAGGGCGTAGTGCAGCGTGTTGAGTATCGCCATTCGGACCCAGTGGGGAGCGAACCCGGTCTGCCTTATACGTTTGTTTCTTATAGCGTGGAAAAGGTGATAAAAGGCTCCTATTCTCCTCCTGAATTGACGTTACGGTTTTTAGGCGGCCCGATCGACAAAAGTGGTCGGGTTCTGCTGCCGCCCCGGTACCCGCGGTTTGATCCAGGTGACCACGATATTCTTTTCGTCACCGGCAATACTTATTTGGATTGTCCTTTGGTTGGATGCCGCCACGGGCGTCTCCGTTTTATCGAGGGTCAAATTGTTGATGGCAATGACGAGGCGACACTAATTGATGATTTGGAGGACGGCGAAAGCCTTAGCGATATTTTAGCTGCTCGCGTCCAAACGCTTGGTTTTACCGCTGCAAATCCTCAAAAGAGTTCGATGGTGAGCGCGGATATCAATCGGCCTTTTTTATCACGAACTAATCGTGCCGTAACCGCGCCATTTATTGAGGAACCTGATGCCAGTGCTCACCAAAAATCATCTTTCGAAAAATCACAATCAAAGAAAGTAGAAGAATCCCGGGTGGAAAAATTGACGTGGGTGAAAGGTACCGCGCTCTTCATCGTAATTCTTTTGGCGCTGGTTGCGCTTATTCAAAGTTCACGGAAGAGATTTTCGTAATGACTTATCGAGGGGACTGAGTGCTGAAAAAGACCGGTAAAACCGGTCTTTGCTTTGCGATCTTGATCAGCGTTCAAACCTACGCTGCTCCGCCGGGCGTGGATTGTTGTGGGTCTCTCTGTGGTTGCGACTGGGCTGCTCGAAACGTCGTTCCGGCTGCGCTCGCGGTGAGTGCTGTTGTGCCCGTTGTGGAGGCTGCACGCGCTCCTGGCGCGCCGACGGCTCAATAATACGCCGGGGCTGCTCGCGCTGGGCTTCCTGGCGCGCTGGCGCATGTTCGCGCCGCTCCACTTGTCCACGGTCGAAATTCTGCGGCTGTGTGCGGCGCAATTGCTCGCGTCGGGCTTCCGCGTCGGCGTTGGGACGCGGGCGCTGATCTTCCTGGCGGACGTTGGAGTTGCGATTGCCGCTATTGTTGTCCCGCTCGCGCAGTTGCTCCCGGCGCTCTTGTAAAACGGGTGCTCGATGTTCGCTTGGCCGGTTACCCTCTGCGCGATTGTTGTTCTGGTTGCTATTGGTGTTCTTGTTGCTATTGCTCGCGAGGCGTTCCCGCACCTGTTCGGCGCGATGCTGGCGCTCATCCTGCGTAAATTCCCGGCGTTGTCCCGGAGCCTGATCGCGCCGCTCTAAGTGTTTGGGAATGTCCCGATCACGGTGATTGTTATGAAGGTCTTTGGGGTCGTTGCGTTTTCTGTCATCGCGAAAACTGGTGCGGTCCTGATCCCGGCGATTGTCACTGCGGTGGTCGGATATTTTGCGGTCGGGATTGCGATGTTCATTGCGCCATTCGTTACTAAAGCGTCGGGTGCCTTCGTGGTTGGCGTAACGCTGCCGCACCGGTTCGCTGCGATAAACAATATTGTGGCGGTGCACCGGGTTGTGGTGCCAGTGTCGCGCGCCGTGATAGTGGGCAATTTTACGGCCGCTGTAAAAACGGGGATGTTTGTGGTGGTTGTGGTAATCGATAACCACGATCCGACGCTGCGGCCAATGTACGGAGCTGAAAAAGAAACTGGTGCCCAGCGTAATGCGCGGTCCCCAATAAACACCGCCGACGTGGACGTAGGTCGAAGGAGCGTGCCAATAGACAGGGGGATAACTGTCCCACCACCAATTGCCGTAAACCACGCGGGTATCGTAGTAGGGGACGTAAACCACGCGCTCCACCGCAGGCTCAATGATGATGATCTGCTTTTCGCGCTGCACTTTGACGTGCTTCATTTTCTTTAGGCTGCCCGAGGCATAAGCCTTTTCACGCAGATTCTGGATGGCGTCCATCACCCGCCCCTCATCCGCCAGGAAGGCATCGCCCAGATTCTGGGTCCACGCCAGATCGTCGCTCATACGGGAGAGTATGTCCGGAAAGGCCACCAGCGCGGCCACGCTGGGGTCCCATCCTTCCAGTGCAGCGGCATTTACGGCGGCCTCTGGATCAAGGTGGCGATTGGCTCTGGTCCAGCGCTCTGCCTGCACCACCTCCAAGGGATAGGTCGCTGCAATCAATATGTGGGAGAGCACAGTGTCTGGGTAAAGGGCGATGGGCGCGAGCATCTGGTCCAACTCCGCCCGGGTGAACACAGGGTCGGAGGTGGTAATCACCTTGGTTTGGGCCTGCAGACCGCCGCACAGGGCCAGCATCCAGGTGCCGAAAAGAATTGATATGAGGGCTTTCATAGAGGCCACTCCTGCAGTGGTTGATCGAGTGCCGGCTCGCCCCGTTCCCAGGGAATTGGCCGGATGGTGCCTGTTATAGACGTTGGCGCCTTAATTGGAGCTGAACTGTCAATATGACTTCAACGCCGCCGCGGAGTTTGCTTCCGGGCGGCCTGAACTTACGAACGGAGCTGTTGCAGCAGCAATTGGGCGGGGTGGGGCAGCTTGACGAAGGCTTCGCGCTTGGTCTGGGAGCGGCAGGAATAGCCGGTGGCGGCCAGTCGGCCCTGGTTGTCCTTGGACATGACCGGCCCGCGCCAGCTCTGCTCAAAAATCTTGCTCGAGGTGGCGCGGTTGGCGGTTTCATGGCCGTAGGTGCCGGACATTCCGCAGCAGCCGGTAGCCACTATCTCCAGCTTCTGCCCCAGGGCCGCGAACACTTTCTGCCAGGCGGCGATGGAGGCAGGAGCGTTGGTCTTCTCGGTGCAGTGCGGCATCAGGCGGAATGCGCCGTCGCTCTTGAACTGCTCCTTTTGCGCGCTGAGTTGCTCCTGATGCTCCGCCAGCCACTCCTGCAGCAGTTGCACTTTTGGCGTATTGCCTTTGCCGAGGGCGTATTCGTATTCGCTGCGGAAGGTCAGGGTCATCGCCGGGTCTACACCCACCAGCGCGACCTGTTCCGCCGCCAGTGTCTGAAGGAACTCCGCCTGGCGCTTGGCCACCCGACCAAACCAATGGATGAAACCGTGTACATGCAAGGGTTTGCCGTTGGCTTTAAAGGGGGCAACCATGGGCTTGAAGCCCAGTTTGCGCAGCAGCAGGGCAATGTCCCGTACCAGCGGGGCTTCAAAGTGGGAGGTGAAGGCGTCCTGCACGATCACCACCGTCTGCTTCTTCTCAGCTGCGCTGAGCTTGCGCAGCCGCGCCTGCGTCGCCAGAGGAATGTTTTCCTCCTTGAGCAGTTTTTTCAGGGAGCTGCGTGAGAGCTCCGGCGGATCTTCAAAGCCCACCCCTTTCGACAGCGCCCAGCGGCTCAGCTTGTTCTGGGTCAGGCCGTTGTAGAGCGCGGGGACAAGAGCGGCTATTGGCAGCACAAACTCCAGCATGCCGACCAAGTAATCCTTGGGTGCGCGCAGATAGCGGGTGTGGTAGAGCGCCAGGAATTTGCTGCGGAAGTTGGGTACGTCCACTTTGATCGGGCACTGCCCCGTGCAGGACTTGCACGCCAGACAGCCGGCCATGGCGGTGTGCACCTCGTGGGAGAAGTCGTATTCGCCGCGATTTTTAGCGCGGGTGTTACGGACCTTCTCCGGCAGAAGCTTCAGGCTCTGCACCAAGCCCACCGGCTGCGCAAGCGCGGTGACGGGGTCGAAACCGCGGTCGTTGAGCTGTTTGATCCACTCGCGAATCAGCGACGCCCGGCCCTTGGGCGAGTGAATGCGCTCGCGGGTCGCCTTCCACGACGGACACATGGCGTCCTGAAAACTCCAGTTGTAGCAGAGGCCGTTGCCGTTGCAGTGCACCGCTTCCTGAAAACCGTTCCAGGTCTGCACCACGATGGTCCGGTCGATTTGGCCGCGGGTGGCGACTTCGTCAATTTTGAGCAGTTCGGTGTCGGCGGATGGCGTGGCGATTTTGCCCGGATTGAGCTGGTTGTGCGGGTCGAACACCGCCTTGATGCGCTGCAGCTGCGGGTAGAGTTCGCCGAAGAATTTCGGCGCGTACTCCGAGCGCACGCCTTTGCCGTGCTCGCCCCACAACAAGCCGTGGTATTTGTGGGTCAGCTCTGCCACCTGATCGGAGATCACCCGCACCAGTTTTTCCTGCTGCGGGTCTTTCATATCGATGGCGGGGCGCACATGCAGAACGCCGGCGTCCACATGGCCGAACATACCGTATTGCAGCTCATGGCGGTCCAACAGCTCGCGCAGCTCGACGATGTAATCGGCGAGATTCTCCGGCGGCACCGCCGTGTCTTCGATAAACGGAATCGGGCGCGCTTCACCCTGGCTGTTGCCGAGCAGGCCGACCGCTTTTTTGCGCATATTCCACAGGCGGTTTACCGCCGCAGCGCCCCAGGCAATGCTGTGGCCGAGGCAGGCGGGATTGCCGTCGCTGCCGGTGAGGGTGACAACTAAGCGATCAACGCCCGCGCGCAACTCCGCTTCATCATCGGCGGTGTACTCCACCAAGTTGATGCCTTGGATGCGCGAGCTGTCTGTGGGGAAAAACTCCGCCACTTCGTGCCAGACAATATCGCCCTTGGCGAGGTTCAGGACTTTGGAGTCGACGGTTTCGATGCTGGTGGGCTGCGCCTGCATCAGGCGTTTGGCGTCGCGCAGGGCGCTGTTGAAATTGTCGTATTGAACCACCGCAAGTGCGGCAAATTTGGGAATGGTCACCAAGTTGAGTTTTACCTCCGTGATAAAACCCAGGGTGCCTTCACTGCCGCACAGAATATTGTTGAGGTTGAAGCGGCCGTGGTCGTCGCGGATATGCGCCAGATCGTAGCCGGTGAGGCAGCGATTCAATTTCGGAAATTTGGCGTCGATGAGCGCGTGGTGCTCTTTTTGCAGATTGTTCACCAGGCGGTGGATCAGCCCAACGCGATCCTGCTGATCGCAAAACGCGTCCAGCTCCTCTTCTGCCAGTGCGCGGGAGCGCAATACCGAGCCGTCAAGCAATACCGTGGTCAGCTCCAGCACGTGGTCGCGGGTTTTGCCGTAGAGACAGGAGCCCTGGCCGGAGGCATCGGTATTGACCATGCCGCCGATGGTGGCGCGGTTACTGGTGGACAGCTCCGGCGCAAAGAACAGGCCGAAAGGTTTGAGCGCCGCATTCAACTGATCCTTCACCACACCGGCTTCTACCCGCACCCAGCGCTCGGCGTGGTTGATCTCCAGAATGCGATTCATATGGCGGGAGACATCCACCACCAAACCGTCAGTCAGCGATTGCCCGTTGGTCCCCGTACCGCCGCCGCGCGGTGACAGCACAATCTCGCGGAACGGCTTCTCCTGGCTCAAGCTGGTGATCAGCACCAAGTCGTCGATGGAGCCCGGATACACCACGCCCTGGGGCAATACCTGATAAATGGAGTTATCCGTCGCCAGCACCGTGCGATTGGCATAATCCGGGCAAATCTCCCCGGCAAACCCCCGCTTGCCCAGCTCCTGCAGGAAAGACAGGTAAAGGGACTGGACCGGAGAAGTCTGGCTGATCTGAGGAATCATCGAAGTCACTGCTCAATAGTCGTGCGGGCCGGGCATTTTAGCGCCACCCGGGGGGGTATCCAATGATTTAAAAAATCCGCCGACAATTTGTGCAACGAATGGCGAGCAGTTAGCAGAAGCGTCTGGTTTGTTGCGTCGTGTTCAGCGGTCCTTTTGCCAAAACCGCAGCAACCGCCCCACCAAAAACCGACTCTGGCCGAGCAGGGCGAGGATAAAGCCGTAGCCGCCGAGTATCATGCCGCCGAGAACGATTAATTCCTGTTGGACGGAAGGTTCCATATAGGCGTTGGCCATCAGGATGGCCCCGAAGCCGGTGGCGAAGAAAATCAGGCCGGCGCGGAATTGGCGGAAGGCGACTTCAATAGGGGCGGAATAATAGGCGCGAATGGTTTTGCGCAGGCTCATGGCTCGGGCGAGTTCCAGGCGTCGGCGGCGGCTTGGTCGGTGTCTTTGGCATCCACCCAATGATCGCCTTCGCGCTTCCAGAAGGGCGCTTGGGTTTTGAGAAAATCCATCAGGAATTCGCAGGCGGCGAAGGCGGCGTGTCTGTGGAGGGAGCTGACGCCGACAAAGACGATCTGGTCACCCGGTGACAACTGACCAATGCGATGAATGATGGTGACGTCCAGAATGGGCCAGCGCTGGCGCGCCTGCGCCACCAAGTCGGCAAGAACTTTTTCCGTCATGCCGGCGTAGTGTTCGAGCCACATGCTGGCGTTTTCACCGGCAAAATCCCGCACTCGGCCAACGAAGGTGACCACGGCACCGGCCTCAGTGCCGCGAGCTAATCGGCGATATTCCTCACCCTGGTCGAAATCCCCGGTTTGTACCCGTATGGTTTGAATCATCCAGGGACCTTTAAAAACAAGTCGGCTTTTTCGACCCGTTTGTTATTGATGACTTCGAGAAACCCATCCGGGCGATACGCCGCCATATAGGTACCTTCGGGCAGGCGGATAAAGAACACAGCGGAGAGCATGTAACGCGCGGCGGGATCGATCAACTCGCGGTTGTAGCCGAGCTGATAGTTAACCGGCCAGGACTGGATATTGTTGATACAGGCATTCGCCACCAGGCTCACTGCGCCGTTGTCGCGAATTTCCAGCAGGCTGATGTGCAGAATATCGGCATTGCGATTGCCGATTGTGCTGGTGAGGCTGACTTTGCCGCTCAC
>JBQGED010000420.1:0-7273 GCA_052039425.1 Sphingobacterium griseoflavum
CGCGGAGTTAAATTTTCTCGATGCCGAGCAAGCAGATAAACGCCAGACCGGTACCGGTACTAATTGGTTGGATGTATTGGAGGAGTTGCTGCCGACGACATTACATAGAGTTGAAATCCACAACGGTCGCATGACGTTCCAAAATTTTGATACTGATCCCAAGATCGATATTCGTGCGGAAAAAATCAATGCATTGGTCAACAACCTCACCAATGTGAAAGACCGGGACGGCAGACGGGTGGCCACGGCGCGGCTTGATGCCCGCGTACTGGGAGGCGCACCGTTGACAGCACAGGCCCGGTTCGATCCATTCGACTTCAACGACTTCGTTTTCGCCGGGGAAATGCATGAAATAGAGTTAACCCGCATCAACGATCTCGCTAGTAATTACGCCAAGGTGGATTTTGCCAGCGGTCACGGCAGCGTCTTTGTCGAACTCACTGCGCGGGATGGCAAATTATCCGGATATATCAAACCACTCCTGGAGGATGTCAACATCGCCAGCTGGGAGCAGGACGTAAAGCAGCAGGGCGATAACCCGATACGTCTGCTGTGGGAGGGCGCGGTAGGCTTTTTCAAAACCTTGTTTACCAATGCGGAATCCAAACAGATTGCCACGCAAATTGAGGTGGAAGGCACTCTCGACGAAACCAAAATCAAATCCTGGGGCGCTGTGCTGGGGGTGGTGCGCAACGCGTTTGTCGAGGCTGTTGAAGCGCGCTTTGAACAGATGACGCCGCTGACGCGGCCAAAAGAAGATAAAGAGGGAAAAGAAGCAGAAACAGATGATGGTAAAAGCGGTAGGGAAAAGGGGCGCAAGAAGAATGAAGAAAAATCTTAATTGCGCTTTTCAGTTTCGGGAGTCTTCAACCTCATCGAGAATTTTCTTCTGCTCCAATAAAACCTACCCTGCCACCGTGCCAGATAAAACGCGCCCCCCAAATAACAAATAAAGCCAGCAATACAACCCGGCCCCAAAAAGAGGGCGCCTCAACTTTCTCTCGCCTTTCGATTTTCAACATGCAATCCCGCAGGTGAATAGATCCCATCCATAACATGTAGCCGATGCTGTCGTGGATCTTCGTAACTACTCAAACGGATAGCGAAATCCCCATTCTTTGCGCAGGCTGTCCATCAATTGCATGGTAGCAAGGGTTTCCTTGAGAGGAATTATGTTGCTCTCCCGTTTGCCGGCGCGGATTTGACGCACGACTTCCGCCACCTGATAGATAAATCCGTTGCCGTGATTCTCCTCGGTGATGGTGTCCGAACTTTCGATGGTGCGGGTGCCGTTGTGGATATGAACGGTGAAGGTGCTGCCTTGTTGAAAATGCGGAAACTCTATATAGCCGAGAGAGCCGTAGATCATCGCCTCCATTCGGGTGAGCAGGTTGAAGCTGGTATTGATGCTGGCAATGCAACCCGAGTCGTATTGCAACTGATAAGTCGCCAATTCGTCCACGCCTGTGTCGGCGAAGCGGCAAAAGGATTTGCTGGCGGAGGGCAGAGCATCCAGCAGGAAATTGACGAAGGTGAGGGGATATATGCCCATATCCAGGGTGACTCCGCCGGCCAGTTCCGGATCGGTCAGGCGCGGCAGATATTGCGCCTGGGCGATACCGCCGAAGCTGATATTGAACAGCTTGATCTCGCCGATGGTGCCGCTTTTCAGAATCTGCTTCAGGCGGATCATGCTCGGCAGAAAACGCACCCAGATGGCTTCCATCATAAAACAGCCATTGCGCGCGGCCAGCTCGATGAGCTCCTGGGCCTGTGCAGCGTTGACGGTAAATGGCTTCTCAATCAGCAGGTGTTTCTTGTGCTGCAGCGCCAGCAGCGCATTTTCGTAATGAAAGTTATGAGTGGTGGCAATGTAGATAACATCTATATCCGCGCGGCTCACCAGCGCGGCGTAATCGGCCGTGCTTTCAATACCGTGCTGCTCGGCAAACGTACGCGCGCGTTCGGCGCTCTTGGATGCCACCGCCACCAGCGTGCTATTGGGGTCTATATTCACCGCATCGGCCAGTTTATGGGCGATAAGGCCGGCGCCTATGATGCCCCAGCGTAAGAAATTTCCGGACATAATGTACCTGTTGGTTGCAAGATTGATTGGTTTGCTGGATTGATTTTTTTATACCCATCGCCTTAGCGCAAGATGGCAAATGCTACTCCAGGCGAACGACATTGAAAACCAGCAAAGCCCCTTGCCGCGGACTCGCAAGTTTTACCCATGATCAAGAGCGAGTGTGATCCGACGAACGGTATTCGGATGCGTTTCTCCAGCAATTGTGCATGGCATCTTCAAGTCATCTGCCACGAAACTTAGCTTTTCCTTAAAACCATCCTTGGTCTCTATTAATCACTGAATATTTCTATTGCAATATGAAAAGTTCCAATGTCGCAGCAAAAATATTCAGTGCGGATTTAAGATTCTTTTAATTATCGCCCTCTAGCCTGGTTCATATGAGGTAATGATGGTGTGAGCGATGAATAAACCCCTTTCCGAACATTCGCAAGCGCAGACATTGATCAGTGCGAGCGTCAATCGAAAATTACTCTCCGCTGACCTTCAATTTGATCTGCTGACGCGACAGCACCCATATCGTAGTGTTATGGAAAATTATGTGGCGGAAGGGTTTTTATCTCGCTACGGCGCTCAGGTTCAGCATTTTCTGCCGCATTTTCTTGTGCTTCAGGATGGCCGGGAAACTTGCGGCGTTGTGGGTATGCAGGCGGCCGGAAAAAGTATTCTTTTTCTTGAACAGTATTTGAATAATCCCGTTGAGCAGGAAATCAGCGCAGGTTTTCAGCGGCCAGTCGATCGGGCAAAAGTTGTGGAGATCGGCAATCTGGTTTCCGGTCGTAGCGGCTCCAGTTATCTCATGTTCGCTGTGCTCACCGCCTTGCTGTACCGCAGCGGTTTTCATTGGATGATCTTTACAGCTACGGAGCAGGTTGAGCGCATTATTCAACGCATGGGTTTTACACCGCTCAGCCTCTCAAATGCGGACCCCGAAAGGTTGAAAGATGGTGCCAGCCAATGGGGTACTTATTATGAAACCCGCCCCAAAGTACAAGCGGGTCATCTGCCGACGGCTTATGAAATGCTGATTAAAAGCGATCAGGTTTACGCATTGGTGCAGCCCTATCTGACAAAAATAAATGCCATGAGTCTTTCTCTAGAGCAAAAACATCATGAATAAGATTCTAACAGCCATAGGTGTAGCGGCGGGTGTCTCATCGCCTGACGAGAAAATGTTTCGGGTCGCGCTCAACGATGGACTCAGCACATTGAGTTACGCGGACTTGGTTGCGCTAGTGAATTTGTGGGCGGATTTTCTACGCAGAGAAAATCCGCAGTGTGTCGCACTCTATGCAGATAATTCCCCGCAATGGGTAATTGTGGATCTGGCTTGTCAGGCTGTCGGAATTCCTTTTTTACCTCTGCCTTTGTTCTTCTCTCCTTTGCAATTGACTCACGCTGTCAAAAGCTGTGCTGTTGATTGTCTGATAACGGACCGCCCGGAACACATCAGCGCGTGGTTTTCAGCAGCGAACGCTCAGGTGGATTTTGGTCCTTATCGTATTGTCAGGCGTGAAATCAATAAGGCGGCGCAGTTGCCGGAAGGAACCGCCAAAATCACTTTTACCTCTGGTTCGACGGGCGCACCGAAAGGCGTATGCCTTTCTTTGAATCAGCAGATCCGCGTGGCGGATTCTTTGGCGGAGGTCGTTCCTTCAGATGCGGTGCGACATTTATGTTTATTGCCATTGTCGACCCTGCTTGAAAATGTTGCGGGTGTCTACGCTCCGCTGTTAAAAATGGGGGAGGTGATTATTCCTCCTTTAGCTGTTTTGGGATTTTCCGGCAGCGCATTGCTACATCCGCAACAACTGTTACACGCGATTTCACAGCATCGGCCACATTCTCTGATTCTGTTGCCTGAAATGTTGCTGTTTTTGGTGGGTGCAGTTAAACAGGGTTGGCAACCACCAGCGGAGTTGGAATTTGTGGCAGTGGGCGGTGCACGTGTATCGCCCTTGATATTGCAGCAGGCACATGCAGTGGGCTTGCCCGTTTATGAAGGTTACGGCCTCTCTGAATGCGCTTCGGTTGTAAGTCTCAATCAGCCTTTGGCAGCAAGCTCTGGCACTGCGGGTCGACCGCTCTCCCATGCACGGGTGCTTATCGAAAATGGCGAAGTGGTGGTGTGCGGCAATAATTTTCTCGGTTATGTCGGTGAGCCGGCGAGTTGGTATCCGTCAGCCGTGCACACCGGGGACCTGGGCAATCTCGACAATGACGGTTTTTTGCATCTGCACGGGCGCAAAAAAAATCTGCTGATTTCCAGTTTTGGCCGCAATATCAGCCCGGAATGGGTGGAAAGTGAATTATTGGCAGGAGCGCTTTTGGCGCAGGCAATCGTTATCGGTGATGCGCAACCCTGCTGTGCCGCATTGGTTTTTCCCCGCCGCGCCGAGGTTGGTGACAATGATATTCAAGCACTGATTGATACGGTTAATTGTCGTCTGCCGGATTACGCGCGCATTCGGCGCTGGTCACGCATGAGCCAACCTCTGGCGGCCATTCCCGGCCTTCTGACAGAAAACGGCCGGCCGCGCAGGGCTGCCATACACGCACATTTCGCCGCTGAAATTGCGTCACTTTTTGTTTTATCCCATCCACCCGTTTGCTCACTGTAAGGTAGATCACCATGAATTTTTTTGACCAACTGCAAGCCGACACTCAAAAAGAACGTGAACATCTTTTTTCCGCGCCAATTTTCGCCCGCTGTATGAGCGGTCAGATCATCGTCGAGGATTATGTGGCTTTTCTTACCCAGGCCTATCATCACGTCAAGCACACAACGCCTCTGTTGATGTCCGTGGGTGGTCGTCTGCCGGAGCAAAAAGAATGGCTGCGTGATGCGGTGGCGGAATATATCGAGGAGGAGCTTGGTCATCAGGAGTGGGTGCTCAACGATATTGCCGCCTGTGGATTTGATAAAGAGAAAGCCCGGCGCTCCACGCCCAATCAGGCGACGGAAATTCTGGTGGGCTATGCGTATGACACGGTCAACCGTATTAATCCATTGGGATTTTTCGGCATGGTTCATGTGCTGGAGGGCACAAGTATCAGCAGCGCCGACTCTGCCGCGGACATGATCCAGAAAGCGCTGAAGTTGCCCAACAAGGCTTTTAGTTATCTGCGTTCTCACGGCGCGCTGGACCAGGAACACGTACAGTTTTTTGCTGGATTGATGAATCGGATCGATGATCCGACCGAACAGCAGCAGATCATTCACAGCGCGAAAATGTTTTATCTGCTTTACGGCAATGTTCTGCGCAGCGTCGAGCCTTCGCAGGCATTGGCTTTGGCAGCATGAGGATAATCTGATGAATATCGCGAACAAAACAGTTCTTCTCACCGGTGCCAGCGGTGGTCTGGGCCAGGCACTGGCCACTGTGCTTGCCGATGCCGGCGCCAATCTTATTCTGGTGGGACGGCGCGAGCCAGTACTCGAACAACTTCGCAATAGTCTGCCCAATGCAGAGGCGCACTGTGTGATAGCAGCGGATATTGCGAGCGATCAGGGGCGTGAACGTGTGATTGATGTTTGCCGCAGTCTGCCCGGTGGCGTGCAGGTGCTGATCAATAATGCCGGCGTCAGTGAGTTTGGTTTTTTGACCCAACAGAGTGAGCGTTCTATTGCCAGACAACTGGCCACCAATTTGTTGGCGCCAGTGCTGCTGACACGTCGGCTGATTCCATTTCTCGCCGCGCAGGCCGACTCGCTGATTGTGAATATAGGTTCAAGCTTCGGCGCTATTGGTTTTCCGGGGTTTGCCAGTTATTGCGCAAGTAAATTCGGCCTGCACGGATTTTCCGAAGCGCTGCGCAGAGAACTCGCGGATACCTCGGTCAAGGTGATTTATGTGGCACCGCGGGCAATTCGCACGGCAATTAATTCGCCTGCCGTGGAAACCATGAACCAAGCCCTTGGCAATGCGATGGATGATCCCGGGCTGGTGGCGCGGATCATTTGTCACGCCATCCGTAAAAAGTCAGGTCGTGATGTGTTTATCGGTTGGCCGGAAAAGCTATTTGTCCGTCTCAACGGCCTGTGGCCTGCACTGGTGGATATGGCGTTGCGTAAGCAATTGCCGGTCATTCGGCAATTCGCCGAGCAATCCTGAAATTTGATTTAACCGGAGAATTTTATGTCCAGATTTATTGCATTCATCTTGTTATCCGTTTGTTTTCTTACCCGGGCTGCTTTTGCGGATGCGCCGCTCGACCGTGTGCAGGCTTTGCAGCAGCAATGGGCGGTTGTCAATTATGAATTGAAGGGTAAAGCGCAGAAAAACGCTTTTGACAATCTTCTGCGGGAAACCGCTGCCGCCCGCAAGGCGTTCCCTGAGTCGGCCGATATCATGATCTGGGAAGGCATCATCAAATCCACCTATGCGGGAGTGAAGGGCGGCCTGGGCGCTTTGGGGCTTGCAAAGGAATCGCGTGCGGTATTGGAAAAAGCAATTGAGCTCGACGGCAATGCCTTGGCCGGCTCCGCCTACACCAGTCTTGGAACACTGTATGCGAAAGTCCCCGGATGGCCGGTGGGCTTTGGCGATGCAGAAAAAGCACGTCAATTATTGGAGCAGGGATTGCGGATCAATCCAGATGGGATCGACAGTAATTATTTCTACGGGTGTTTTTTGATGGATCGCGGTGATTGGTCCGCTGCGGAACACTATCTCACCAATGCCCGGAATGCGGCGCCCAGGGCCGGCCGGGAAGTGGCGGATAAAGGACGTCAGCAGGAGATTACAGTTGCTTTGGCGCAAGTCCAAAACAAACTCGCGCATTGATTATTCCGCCGGCGCGCGGCGGCCTGCGGCGAGCCAGATCGCCAGCGCCGCGCCACCGGCATAGACCAATACCTGTAGCCAGGTCGGCCGGGCCTCGTAGCGCAACACGGCCACCAGCAACTGTCCGGCAATCGATGTTTCCGACAAGGTGGCTGAGGTGTCCCATGCCGGGGCCTGACCCGGAAGTATGTCCACTTGACTGAGAATCTGCACACTCTGCGAAAGCAATCCGCCGATAAGGAGAGCAAATAGAGCATGGATAACCCGCACGCTTTTATCCAGGGGCAATCGCATGAGTATATAGAAACCAATGATAGCCAGGATCACGACTATACCCGCGCCTATAAGAGAGCCCAGGACAGCGGAGGAGAGCAACTCCGGCTTGTCGATATAAGCGCTC
>JBQGED010000421.1:0-3643 GCA_052039425.1 Sphingobacterium griseoflavum
GACTAACGATTATTGGATGGCGCTGGGGCGCCCCTTCGGCGTGAATAATTTTGTTCTTGGTAATGACAATGCGATGTATTCCGGCGCAATTTCTGGAATCTTCAGCTAGACGGGACTGATACCATGACTTTAGCAAAAGAATTCTCCATTGGAATGGGCGCGGTCATTATCGGCAGTTTGATATTGGTCGGTTGCGGTGGTTCCACCAGCGATGGCAATGCCAGCAGCTCGTCATCCAGCAGCAGCGCGAGTTCGTCCACGTCATCGAGCTCGTCGAGTTCCTCCAGTTCGTCCAGCTCATCATCCAGTTCCGGAATCGCAGCGCGGGAATTGAGTTTGGTTTACGCCATTAATGCGGGTTCAAATACAACGGCGACCATGGCAGGCGCCGTTTATCAGTCCGATAATTTTTATACCGGCGGCTCCTTGAATTCCACCTCCGACGCCATCGGCGGCACTGTGGATGACGCGGTATATCAGACCGAGCGCTACGGCAATACCACTTATGAAATTCCCGTTACCAACGGTGTGTATACGGTGGCGTTGCATATGGTGGAGCTGTTTCACCAAGCCGCTGGCTCGCGCTCATTTTCCGTCGCGGTCGAAGGCAGTCCGGTATTAACGAATATCGATCTCTATCGCCTGGTCGGCCACGACACCGCGTTTGAATATATTGTGCGCGATGTAACTGTGCGCGATGGCCGGCTGACCATTGCACTCACCACGGGACTGGACAATGCCACCATCAGCGGCATCGCCATTTATTCCGACTCCGGCGGCCGCCTTGCGCAATAACTATGGCATTTCTGTATCAGCGATGGCGGTAGAAGTATGGTTTGCACAACAATAAAAAAACGGGTTTTCTGGATCATCCTAATTGCGCTGCTGCAAGCCTGCGGCGGCAAACCGGAAAATCCGCAAACCAACGATCTCTGCGTGTCGCCATCTGGTATCAGCTTGACGGATATCCAGAGCGTGGTGGACTGGATAAACGCCATGGAAAAGCCACTGACGCTGCCGTGTTTTATTCAAAGCTTGCCCCGCCCTCTGAAAATCCAACCGGCGTACAGTGAATTCAGCGCGCAGCCGTCACCCACCACAGGCAGTCCACGAATATTTTTCTTTTTTGACCGCTTAATTCTCTCGGTAGCGGTGGACCAGGATTTTGCTGAAATGCCGTATCCGTTGCTGGAGATGAGTTATCTTGTCGACGAACCGAATTTAATCACCACCAAAGCGGAGCTGAAATTTCCCATTGTAGAAACACTCTCCGCTGGTTCGCCTTACCAGGGGCTGTCGTTTAACGAGCGCATCAGCCAGTGCTCTTTTTGCCACGCCAGGGAATCCATCCGCGAAACTATTGAAGACCAACCAGTTTATCAATCCACCATGCTAAGGCCGACCACGCCGCAGCCGGTGGAGCGGTTGCATCAGGAAAATGCCGCCTGCCAGACCAGCCGCGAACCTCATCGCTGCGCCATGTTGGGGAGCATTGTGGATCACGGCGAACTGGTGCCGTTTCAATTTCCCGCCGGCGCGCCGACGATTTTTGATAATTGAGCACCATCGCTATGTCCGTGCGCCAGGAAATCAAACAGCAAAAAAATGCCAACAAAGCGTCGCTGAAATATTTCCATTATTTTGAAGATCACCGCCGCCGGCAGACCGATTTTATTCTGGCCAACAATCCACACGGTGGACGCATCTGCATACTCGGTGCGGGCAATTGTTTTGATGTGGATTTAACGCGGCTCTGTGAGGCATTTACGGAAGTTCATCTGGTGGATATCGACCGGGACGCACTGGACGGAGCCCAAAAACGTCTCAATGCATCTCAGGCTAAAAAAGTGTTTTTGCACGCGGCAGTGGATATCTCCGGTGCGAATAAAATTCTGGAAGACTGGCGCGATCTCAAAGTCACCCCGGACGAGCTGCGGGAATTTCCCGCCCTCGCCAACCGGGAAATCACCGCGCGTTTGCCTGCGGATTTCGACTGCGTGGTGTCCTCCTGCATAATCAGCCAGATTTTATTCAGCTGCACTCGGGTTTTGGGTGAGCAGCATCCTTTATTGCAGGCGTGTTTGATAACTCTGCTGGTGACCCATCTGCGCCTGCTGACTGCGCTGACTAAGCCCCCGGGCCGGGCACTTTGGATAACGGATGTCACCTCCCAGGAGCTTGCGCCACTGCAACGGCAGATCACCTCCGACGAAGACGGCGCTGCGTGGTTGCACGCCCTCGCTGCCAGCAACCGTATCTTTACGTTTCTCGATCCCGAATTGATCGCCGACCTGGCGCAACAGGACCCGCATATTGCCTCCGCAGCAGCCATCGCCGGCCCGCTCAAAACCTGGTTATGGCAAAACGGCCCGCAGCGAAAGTTCCTGGTATATGCCCTGATTTTTGCCCTGCGTAATGGTCATGACGACTCTGCATAAAAACGCTGAAATCCATTCCAAACCCGGAGATTTCGCCAAATCTGTGGTCTGAATCTTAGATTTTTCCTACCCGTTCCTTACAATCCTTTCATGTGATGATAGGCTGATTTTCCTCACTATAAGATCCACAGCCGTTCTCATAACACTCGCCAGCGAAAGACGAGACAGGGCAACAACAACACGCGAAAAAGCGGGGTGAGCCATGCCTTACAGCGCGACCAAAGTCATACGCGCAACAGATGCTGTATCGGCGCAACCAGCGGACAGCTTTTACATAATCCCCCGGAATCCCTTCCAGATTCCGGCATTTGCATGCGGGGCAATCCAATGAATCAAGGCAATCTTTTTGTGCGTCTGGCGGGGCTCAGCCTTCTGTCCAGTGCACTGCTGGCGGGATGCGGAGGCGGTCAGCCTCAGCCCAACCCCAGCAGTTCCAGTAGTTCGTCTTCGAGCAGCTCGTCGAGCAGCTCCTCATCGTCCAATAGCTCATCGTCGAGCAGCAGCTCCTCGTCCTCCAGCAGCTCGTCGAGCACCTCTTCGTCCAGCAGCTCTTCATCCAGCAGCTCATCAGGTACGGGTATACCGGCGGGCTCCACCCTGGTCTATGCCGTCAATGCTGGCGGCGCCGCGGTGACCGTGGACGGTGTGCAATATCAGGCGGATCGTTTTGCCTCTGGCGGTACGCCCAACACCACCACCGATCCAATCGCCAACACCACGGCCGATGCGCTCTATCAGAGCGAGCGTTACGGCAGCTACAAATATGAAATTCCGGTCACCAACTCCACCTACAGCGTGCAACTCCGCTTCGTCGAGATGTACCAGACTGCCGCGGGCAACCGCCTGTTCAGTGTGTCGGTAGAAGGTCAGCCGGTATTTACCGATATCGACCTCTTTGACGAAGTCGGCCACGACACCGCTTATGACGTAGTAGTACCAGGCGTGATGGTGGCAGACGAAAAGCTCACTATCGAACTTTCCGCCAGCATCGATAACGCCACCCTGAGTGCGTTTGCGATTTATTCCAACACAGGTGGGAAATTTGTGGAGCCGCCGGAACCGGAGCCGGGCGCTGTCGACCCCAGTGCTGGCTGCGGCACCGCGCGCTCTTTGCAGAACGGTCGCATCAACCTGAGCGTGAACGGCACCAACCGCTCCTTCATCCTGCGGGTGCCGGTCATCTACATCAACACCTACCCCTAGCG
>JBQGED010000422.1:0-3716 GCA_052039425.1 Sphingobacterium griseoflavum
TTTAACCAGAACCGCGGTGCCGGCGCGGTATTCCGAACCATTCCCTCCAAAGTACTCACCATGGAAGAACTCGGCATGGGCCAGGTCTTCCGCGATATTTGCGCGGTGCCCCGTGGCTTGGTATTGGTGACTGGTCCCACCGGTTCCGGTAAATCCACGACGCTGGCTGCCATGGTCGACTACCTCAACGAAAACAAATACCACCACATTCTCACCATCGAAGACCCCATCGAATTCGTGCACGAAAGTAAAAAGTGCTTGGTGAACCAGCGGGAAGTGCACCGCGATACCCACGGGTTTGCAGAGGCCTTGCGTTCCGCACTGCGGGAAGACCCGGACATCATCCTGGTGGGTGAGATGCGCGACCTGGAAACCATTCGCCTTGCGCTGACAGCAGCGGAAACCGGCCACTTGGTATTCGGTACCCTGCACACCACCTCAGCTGCCAAAACCATTGACCGGGTGGTCGACGTATTCCCGGCTGCAGAAAAAGCCATGGTAAGGTCGATGTTGTCGGAATCGCTGCAGGCGGTAATTTCCCAGACCCTGCTCAAGCGAGTCGGGGGTGGTCGAGTTGCGGCTCACGAAATCATGCGTGGCACGCCGGCGATTCGTAACCTGATCCGCGAAGATAAAGTTGCACAAATGTATTCGGCGATTCAGACCGGCGCCGCATTGGGCATGCAGACCATGGATCAGTGCCTGGCCGATTTGGTGGAGCGGCGCATCGTCACTCGCGATATCGCGCGGGAAAAAGCCAAAATGCCAGAGAACTTCTAAAACCCGGCTATGCTGACGATAGCCGAATGACCACGATAATAACTATGTAATGTCGGTCCGCCGCGACCGTGTGAGGAATCCGCTATGGATATTGATCGTCTCTTGTCTCTGATGGTGGAAAAATCCGCCTCGGACCTTTTCATCACTGCGGGCATTCCCCCGTCGATCAAACTCCACGGCCGTATAGTGCCTGTCACCACTACCCCGCTGTCACCGGAAAAAGCGCGGGAAACGGTGCTGAGTACCATGAACGACAAACAGCGCAATGAATTTGCTGAGAAAAAAGAACTGAACTACGCCATCAGCGTGCGCGGAGTGGGCCGTTTCCGTGCCAGCGCATTTTTCCAGCGCAACCTCGCCGGCATGGTATTGCGACGGATTGAAACCAATATCCCGAAAATCGACGATTTGGGCCTGCCGGAAATTATTAAAGAGCTGGCAATGGTGAAGCGCGGCCTGGTGATTTTTGTGGGCGCCACCGGTACCGGTAAATCCACCTCGTTGGCCGCCATGATCGGCCACCGCAACCGCCATTCCAAAGGCCACATTATTTCCATCGAAGATCCCATCGAATTTATCCACCAGCACCAGGGCTGCGTGATTACTCAGCGCGAAGTGGGTATCGATACCGAATCTTTTGATGTGGCTCTAAAAAACACTTTGCGACAGGCGCCCGACGTGATTCTCATCGGGGAGGTGCGCTCGCGCGAAACCATGGACCACGCCATCGCCTTCGCGGAAACCGGTCACTTGTGCTTGTGTACTCTGCACGCCAACAATGCCAACCAGGCGCTCGACCGGATCATTCACTTCTTCCCGGCGGATCGCCATTCGCAGCTGTGGATGGACCTGTCGCTCAATCTCAAAGCGATCGTCGCCCAGCAATTGATTCCGACCCCGGATGGCAATGGCCGCCGCGCGTGTCTGGAGGTGATGCTAAATACCCCGCTCGCCTCCGACTTGATCCGCAAAGGCCACGTGCACGAATTGAAGGAGCTGATGAAAAAATCCACCGAGCTGGGCATGCAGACCTTCGATCAGGCGCTCTACGACCTCTATGACGCTGGAGAAATCACTTACGAAGATGCACTGGCGCACGCGGATTCTCCGAACGACCTGCGTCTGATGATCAAGCTGAAATCGGAAACCGACGCGGATTATCTGAACAACGCGGCCAAAGAGCTCAGCATTCAGGAAGACGACAACCGCTCACGCCGGTTTTAATCCTCACCATGCGCCGACTTCGACCGAAGTCGGCGTTGTCCCCCAATTGATCTGCCCCTATAATCCGCGCACTCTCTCGGGGGAGTAATCTGCCGGGCGCTCGTCGCCCGGTGCTTTTGTCAACAAACTTGCCCCTCATGGGCATGGCAACAGCGTCCGCTTTTCTGCGGACTGATGAGACCTGAGATACCACTGCTGACCCGGGGCGGGACGGCGGTTGTATCTCTTGTGTTCATCCCGCCCCCCGGAATCTCTTATGGAAGCTTTCCTCAGTTCGACTCTCGCTGTCGCCATTGCCGAAATTGGCGATAAAACACAGCTCCTCGCATTGTTCCTCGCGGCTCGTTATCAACGACCCTATGCCATAACCTTGGGAGTGTTCGTAGCGACCCTGGTCAACCACGCACTGTCTGCTTGGCTCGGTTTGGCTATTGCGTCATTTATTCCTGAACAGTGGATTCCGTGGCTGATCGCCGGCAGTTTCCTCGCCATCGCGATTTGGTTGCTAGTGCCGGATAAAGATGACGAGGAAATGGGCAGATTCGCGGGTTATGGGCCATTTATGGCAACGCTGATTCTGTTTTTTCTCGCGGAGATCGGCGACAAGACTCAGATCGCTACCGTGATTCTGGCGGCGAAATACAGCACGGACCTATGGTCGTCGTTCGTAGTGATTATGGGCACGACAGTAGGGATGTTATTGGCCAATGTACCGGTGATATTTGCCGGTAAATGGTTGATGGATCGCATGCCGCTTAATCTGGCTCGCAAAGCTGCTTTTGTGCTTTTTGTGCTGCTGGCGATCGCGACCGTGGTGGGAATGACCTAGGCTTAACCGGCTCCATGCCCCCGGGAGTTGAACCAGCTTTCCAACAGCAGGCGCGCTGCGATGGAGTCGATGGGCGCGCTGGCGTAGTGCCCGCCGTGACCTCGCTCGCGGGCTTCTTCCTTCGCCAGCCGCGTGGTCAGTCGCTCATCAAACAATTCCACCGGCAAGCCGAATCTGCCGTGCAGGCGATTGGCGAACTTGCGTGCCCGCGCGCTCAGTTCACTTTCACTGTCGTCCATATTGAGCGGCAGGCCGACCAGCAGTCGTTGCGGCTGCCATTCGCGAATCAATTTTCTCACCTGCTCCCAATCGGGTATCCCGTCGCGGGCCGCGAGTGGTGCGAGTTCACTGGCGGTGCCGGTGATGCTTTGACCAAACGCGACGCCAATGTTTTTCAGACCGTAGTCAAAAGCCAGGAGAGCAAGTTGTGCCAAAGGGATTTGCCTGTGTGAGGGCTAAGCGTGGCCCGCTTGAGTGGGCATAAGATTCATGTCGACACCGAGGCGCATGGCTGCTGCATGCCAGCGCTGTTCGAGAGGGGTGTGGAACAAAATATCCACGTCCGCGGGCACCGTCAGCCAGCTGTTCTCCTTGATTTCGCGCTCCAGCTGACCAGCGCTCCAGCCGGAATAACCCAGGACAAACAGGGCATTCTCCGGGCCTTCACCACTGGCGATGGCGGCGATGATGTCGCGGGAGGCGGTAAGAGCAATTTCCGCAGTGATCTGAATCGTGGATTGCCACACGCTGCCGGCTGGATGCAACACAAAGCCGCGCTGGGTATTGACGGGACCGCCGGCGAGGATTGGCGTTCTGCCGTGTTTCTCATGGTAGTCCAGGGACATCTGCTCAAAGACATCGCTCAGGTGTAGATCCATAGCGC
>JBQGED010000423.1:0-3948 GCA_052039425.1 Sphingobacterium griseoflavum
AACATACCCGCCGCCGCCCTATGCAACTTCGCCACATGTCCGCCAACCCCGAGTTTTGCACCCAGGTCACTGGCGATACTGCGGATGTAGGTGCCTTTGCTGCAGCGGATATCAATATCCACTTCAGCCACTGCACCCGGACGAATGTCCAAAATATCCAGCTGATAGATGGTCACCGCACGAGCCTGCCGCTCGATCACTTGGCCTTTACGAGCCAGCTTATATAAAGGCTGGCCATTGACCTTAAGCGCGGAAACCATCGGCGGCACTTGCAAAATATCGCCGCGAAACTCCGCCAGCGCGGTCTCGATCTGCTGAGCGGAAATATGCGCTGCATCGGTGCGAGCAATTTCCTCACCTTCCAAATCGGCGGTGGATGTTTCAACGCCCAAGCGAAAGGTACTGATGTAACGCTTGTCGGCATCGAGAAGATATTGCGAGAACTTGGTGGCTTCGCCGAAACACAAAGGCAGTACACCCGTGGCAAAGGGATCCAGACTGCCGGTGTGGCCAGCTTTATTGGCATAGAACAAATGCTTGGCCTTTTGCAACGCCTGGTTGGAGGTCATACCCGCCGCTTTATTAAGAACCAGGACGCCGCTGAGGGGGCGTCCAAAGTTGCGCTTGCGTCCCAACGATCAATTCTCCTGCTCGTCCAAATCCTGGTGATTGGCTCTATCAGCAGCCACCGCGCGGTCGATCAAATTGCTGAGAATCTGGCCGCGCACGGAGGATTCATCGTAATAAAACTGCAAACGCGGAGTGGAACGAACGGTGAGTTCTTTACCCACTAAAGTGCGCAAAAAACTCGCCGCTTTATTCAAAATCGCAACGGAGTCCTGACAGGCCTTCGGATTGGTCTCGCCGACGAATGTTACGTAAACCTTGGCGAGAGTCAGATCCCTTGCCACATCAACGGAATTGATATTCACCATGCCGAGACGGGGATCGCGAATTTCGGCCGGGATCAAATGAGCCAGACTGCGCTGCACCGCGTCGGCAACGCGATCTGAACGACTGAATTCTTTTGCCATAGATCAGGCAAGGCGCTTATCAGAGCGCTCTTGCCACCTCCTTGACATCGAAGACTTCGATTTGATCACCCACTTTCACGTCGTAGTTCTTCACCCCTATACCACACTCAGTGCCGGCGCGAACTTCAGACACGTCATCTTTAAAGCGGCGCAAAGACTCCAGCTCGCCTTCAAATATCACCACGTTGTCACGCAGAACCCGGATCGGTTTGTTGCGATATACGGTTCCCTCGATCACCATACAGCCCGCCACTTGGCCAAACTTCGGTGAGCGGAAGGTATCGCGCACATCGGCAACACCCAAAATTGTTTCCACGCGCTCGGGCTCGAGCATACCGGAAAGGGCCGCCTTAACTTCGTCGATCAATTGATAAATGATGCTGTAGTAACGAATCTCGACGGATTCCTTCTCCGCCAGCTTGCGCGCACTGCCGTCGGCACGCACGTTGAAGCCGACGACGATAGCGCCGGAGGTCAACGCGAGGTTGACGTCGTTTTCGGTAATTCCGCCCACACCGTCGCCGACAATGCGCACTTCGACTTCGCTGTTGCCCATATCGCGCAATGACGCGGAAATCGCTTCGAGAGAACCGCGTACATCGGTCTTCAACACTACGCTGAGCGTCTTTTTCTCGCCAGAACCCATACCGGCGAACATGTTTTCCAACTTCGCGGCCTGATTGCGCTGAACACGCTCCTGGCGCTCCCGCTCGGCACGGAATTCCGATACTTCACGGGCTTTTCGCTCGTCTGCAACGACCAGGAATTCGTCACCCGCATTAGGTGCAGAATCCAGACCGAGAATTTCAACGGGGATAGACGGACCCGCGTCTTTAACCTGTTGCCCGAGCTCATTGGTCATAGCTCTGACGCGCCCGAAGCTCTGCCCGGCCAGCAAGATATCGCCGGGTTTCAAATGTCCGCCCTGGACCAGCACAGTGGCAACAATGCCGCGGCCTTTGTCCATACGGGATTCAATCACCACGCCGCGCGCAGGCACATGTACAGGTGCTTTGAGCTCCAGAATTTCCGCCTGAACACCGACAGACTCGAGCAACTGATCGATACCTTCACCCGTCAGCGCGGACACGTGACAGAACTGCGCATCGCCGCCCCACTCTTCCGGAATAACACCTTTAGCTACCAGCTCGTTTTTAACGCGATCTGGATCTGCGCTCGGTTTGTCGATCTTGTTGACCGCGACCACTATAGGCACACCGGCGGCGCGGGCGTGCTGAATCGCCTCTTCCGTCTGAGGCATGACGCCGTCATCGGCTGCGACCACGAGAATAACGATGTCTGTACACTGGGCACCGCGGGCACGCATGGCAGTAAACGCGGCGTGACCGGGAGTGTCCAGAAAGGTCAGATCGCCATGGCTGGTTTTGACCCGATAAGCCCCGATATGCTGGGTAATGCCACCAGCTTCGCCCGCAGCTACTTTAGCTTTGCGGATGTAGTCCAGGAGCGATGTTTTACCATGGTCGACGTGACCCATCACGGTGATGATCGGCGCGCGCGGCTCCATTTCACCACCGGCATCCTGAAGCTCTTTCTGCAGAGATTCTTCCAGTGCATTGGCGCTCACCAGAACCGGGGTATGCCCCAGTTCCTCGACCACCAGTTGAGCAGTCTCCTGGTCAATCGATTGATTGGCCGTCGCCATCACGCCCAGCTTCATCAGATGCTTAACCACTTCGCCGACTTTTATGCTCATACGCTGAGCAAGATCGGAAACCGCGATGGTTTCACCAATTTCCACTTCGTGCACAATTTTCCCGGTCGGCTTCTTGAAGCCGTGTTTGTTGGCAATTTTGATCACAGTGCGCGAGGGCGCCTGTGGCTGTGGTGCGGAAGGTTTTTTCCGCACCGGTGCTACCGCAGCGAGGACCACTTCGTCGTCAGCGTCGTCCAAATAGCTCAGTACAGCTGAGCCTTTTTTCGGCGCGGGAATTTCGACCTTTTTAACGGCTTTGCCTGCTTTTTTGTTGTGCTTGGGAGATTCATCGTCTTCTTCAACTTCGCCGTGAACCTTGTCTTTCTTCCTTAACTTATGTTTTTCCTCTTCCGCTTTGGCAGCCAGTTCTTCTGCCGACAACACAGGTGCAGCGGGATCGGCTTTTTTAATTGCCGATGGGTCTTTTTTCACCGTCGGTGCGCCCGCTTCTTTCTTCGCCAATTCGCGCTTGCGCTTTTCTTCTAGCGCACGGCGTGCGGTCTCTTCAGCTTCTTTTTGCGCTTTTATGCGTGTTTCCATCGCGCGGATACGACGCTCCTCCGCATCGTCCACAAAAGACGAACGCGTTAGTGTTTCGCGGGTCGCAACAGGTACAGGAGCGTCTTCAACAACGGCATCAGTAATAGGCGCAGGTTCATCCTGCTCCGCAACAACCTCAGGCTCTTCGTTTTGCTCATCCTGGACCGCCGGAGCCAGATCTTGCTCTTCTGTTACCGACATATCCCGGTTGTCTTCCACCGTTGACTCATACTGATCCTGCTCGAGGTAATTCTCGTCGCTCAGGCCGGTTTCATCGGCCAAATCCGCGATGTCCACCATGCCTGCATCAGAGTCGTTATCACTAACTTTGACGTAAGTACGCTTCTTGCGCACCTCGACATTGATGGTTTTTCGGCTGCTGCCGCTACCAGTTTTCAACGTGGTGGTGGTTTTTCGCTTTAAGGTGATTTTCTTGGGCGCCGCCACACTCTCGCCATGAGACATTTTGAGAAAGCTCAGCAAGGTTTGCTTTTCTTCATCTGATACAGTGTCACCAGGCATCTTGTGCGGCAGGCCCGCCTGGCCCATCTGCGTCAAAAGTCGGTCTACCGAGGCCCCGACAGACTTGGCGAGTTCACTAACAGTTACATCGGCCATTCTAATTCCTCGTTACCTCAATTAATGGGTTTGTTCTGC
>JBQGED010000424.1:0-20711 GCA_052039425.1 Sphingobacterium griseoflavum
AACAAGCAATTGCTTGGGTCCGGATTCGCATCATGGGGTCACCATTCATTATTATGAAAGTGCGGCGCAATTTATTGCGTCGCACTGAGGTGTTAAACAATTGGATTTTATTCGCAGTCCATGTCAGTCAAGCCATCGATCCACTGCGCCAGTATGGTGGATCCGACAGAGTCCACGCGATTACTGCCGATCGGAGGCATTTGCGCGGAGCCGCGCACGTGGACGCGCCACCAGATGCTCGAGCTTTCGTGCTCGCCCGGCGTTACATAATACTCTGGCTGTACATCTGTGACTGGTTTGATCGGTGAAGTGCGGCACAAACCTTTTTCCGCAAAAGGCGTGCTGTACCGAGCATCCCAAATCGATTGCGAACCACCCGCGCCTCTGTGGCAGCTCGAACAATTCACGTGGATGTAGGATAGCGCCCGCTCAGCGACACTCACCGACGTATTATTCAACGCCGAAAAAGGCGGCTGCGCCACGGTATTGCCTTTCACCATGCCCAACCCGACCAGGGTTTGAAACTGGTTGGACGTGCGTCCCGTTTCCGTATAACGGCGGTTAATATTCATTTGGCGCGTTTCCGGCCCGAGAATATATCCCGCTCGCGAGGTGTGACATTGTCGGCATTCGCTGCGAGAAGGGTAGCGCCACTCATGGCCGTCTGCCAGTGTGACGTCTTTACCGGCTGCATCGACCAACACTGCATCATTGGCGGAATTCCATTCATAGGTATAGGTGCCATAGGAACCGTTGCGATAGCGCACCACAAACCGGGTTTCGAGATTTTCGCCTTCCCAACGGAAATGTTTGATCAGCACACCGCCGATGGGCACTTCCCAATCACCCTGGCTATTCGCGGTAAATGCGCTGTCGGCCGGCAGCGATAAATAGCGCTGCTTTTCCGCCCCGTCCGACCAAAACGGCTGCGCGATATCGTAGGCGAGAACGCCAGCTGCCGGCTTCAGCGTTTCACCAAGCATAGCGAAACAACCGGTCTGGGATAATTTTTCCGGTGGCCCCGCAACGCCGCCGGTAGTACCGCGGGTTTGAATGCGGGAGATCACACCAGTCACTATATCGATATGAAAAACCTCGCCCTGATTGTCCTCGCCAAAAGACGCTATACCGTCGGATCGCGAATCAACAAAGAGGTCTTCATTAAAGCCTTTTTGTATATCGAAAGCCCACACTTGGCCGGTCTGATAATCGCCATAAATATATTTTCCAGTGAGACTCGGATTCAATGCGCCGCGATAGACGTAACCGCCAGTAACGGAATTGCCCAGGCCACAAGATGGACGCGTGTGATATTGGTAAACCGGTAGCGTATTTTCGCCGTTACATTTACCCGGACCGCAAACATCCGCTTCCCAATTCGGCCAGCCGTAATTGCGTCCAATTTCCACGCGATTGATTTCTTCAAAACACTCTTCTCCGACATCCGCCGCCCATAAATCGCCAGTGGCGCGGTCAAAACTGATACGCCAGGGATTGCGAAAGCCGTAGGCAAAGATTTCATTGTCGTAGGGATTATCGGCGGGAATGGTATAAGCCTCGTCCGAGTCGACATCGATTCGGATGATGGTGCCGTAGAGGTTGTCTGTGGTGGCTGCATCCATAGTGCGCTTATCATCGCCCACGGACATATACAAATAACCGTCCGGCCCAAATGCGAGGGTGCCGGCATTGTGGATGGAGCCGAGACTGAAAGGGCTTTTGTTCTGAGGCAGATTGAACAAAACCTTCTCGTCGGTCGCCTCCACCCCATCCACACTGGTAAAGCGGGAAATCCGTGTGAGATAGCCATCCTCCTCCACCAGATAGGACACATACACGTACGGCTGCTCGGGATAGTCTGGGTGAAACGCCATGCTGAAAATGCCACCCTCGCCACCGGTTTCCACCACGTCGCGCAGATCGAGAAACATGCCAGCGGAGGTCGCGGAAAAATCCGCCGATAAACGCAGAATGCGCCCCGCCTTCTCCATTACGTAATAGGGATTGTTCGCCACACCCGGCATTTGTACTAAACCTATGGGCTGGCTGAAGCGCACCCTCGACCAAACCCTGGCAAGTTCAAAATTACCGGATTTGGGTGCTTCACCGGCGACGCAGTTGCTAGGGACCGGCCGCTCATCCAATCCCAGCGACGCACCAGACGAGCTGGATGAGCTTGAACTGGATGAAGAACTGGAAGATGACGAACTGGAACTCGACGATGAACTCGAGCTGGAAGACGAACTCGACGACGTACTGGAGCTGGTGGCGGAACTTGACGCGGATGACGATCCAGAACTGGACGAACCCTCTTCATCGTTACCACCACATGCCGCCAGCAAAAGCACCAGCAAGCCACCAAGCATTCGATACGTAAAACGACAACGGTCCATGCAATCACCATCAAAATTGATATTTTTAGCCAGGAAATACGATAACAGGCTGCTTATGCAATCAAAAATTTTGCCACAGTTAACTAGGAAACACGTCAATTATTGGAAAAATTGTTAGAAAATTTTGCGCAGGAGACGTTTTTCGTTTTTAAATCCCATTATCTTTGGAGAACAGTTGTTGCGCTGCGCGGGAGACGTGCAAAGTGATCCGCTGATTGTGGCAATCAGATGGGCGGGCGGGTGTTTTATTAAACAGGAAATCTTTGGAGAAAAGAGAAATTGGGCGGATAACGCCCATTGATGATTACGCGAGTTGCCAGCTGCCGCGCCCGGCTTGCTTGACTTTATACATGGCTTCATCGGCGCGTTTGAAAACGTCATCAAAAGACTCACCGACCTGGGCCTCGGTGACACCGATGCTCATGGTCACGGCGAAATCTTCCGGGGCGCCTTCGATGTGAATTGCACGCAGAGACCGCATTAGTCTGGATATCATAGTGTCCAGCGCGTCGCGGCTGATTTTGGAAATGATGACAAATTCTTCACCCCCCCAGCGGCCGAATACGTCGTCGTTACGCAGCTCTTTGGCCAATACCTCGGACGCTTTACGCAGGACTTCATCGCCGGCGGCGTGCCCGAGGGTGTCATTGATTCTTTTAAAGTGATCCAGATCCAACACCATGACAAAAATATTGGCGGGGTTCTCCAGAGGGAAAATCCTTTTCACCGCCACCGCCAGACCTATGCGGTTGAGGCAGCGGGTCAACGGGTCCACCGCCATGGCTGTGCGCAGCGTTTCGTTTTCCCGGTAATAGCGGATGGCGAAATAGCGCAGTACAAGCTGAATAATCAAAATCAGAAAGCCGATTGCCAGCATACCGACGCTGACCATGAACAGATGCTGTGGCAGAACATAGGATTTCTTCGCATAAATACGGTTTAACTTTATGCGATGAGAGCCGGCTTGAGGTGACGCAGGTAATTCGATGCCCAACTCGAAAATGCGGTTAAACTGTGCCAACTGCAGTTGATTGGGCGGTTCATATTTATCGACCCACCAACGCGCCACCAGCACCCGCGAAAATTCGATAAATACGTCCTCTCCAGGATGAAAATCCACATGCAGATACGGTAGCAGATTATATTCGTAGGAGTTCTTCGGCAGGATGGGTGCGCTGCGCATAAACAAATACAGCATACTGCTCGGCCCGCTGTATTCCACGGACACATAGAGACCATCGTAGGCGGACAAGTCGAGTATCGCTGCATCCGCGAACTCGAAATAATCCATCAAGCCAAAATTTTCCGAGTCCGGGCGCTTGTACTTAATCACCACTCCGCAGTAGGGATAGGGTATGCCATATTTTATTTCGCATTCGTATAGGTTGCTGCTGCGATCAGCCCATGCAATGGAACTTGTTCCGCCGGGTTCAACCGAATCGGAATACAGGTGCGCTACCGACCCTGGATAAGGATACAGCTGGAGAACTTTTTCGGGATTGATCAAAGCCACCACAACGCAAAGCAGCGCAATCCCCAGCAATAAGCCGTAGATGGCCTTGAAGATTGTTGACGTTCGTTTGCGCTCTTCCATCGCCGCAAAAGACCTTACAATTGATCGCCGGGCCGCAACCGCAACAGCGCTGGAGAGAGGTTATTGAGTTGCGTTACACCGGCTTTTTTTGCCATCTTTCTTCTGACCATCTGCATGCGCTGTTTAAATTTAATAGAGTGTAGTCCGTATTCACACAAAATGGCGGCCGAATATCGCGGATTTATTTCTTCTAGCTATAAAAATCGTCACTTCCATACATATTCGCGCCCCGCCTCGGTGGCCACGTCAATCAGATAATTCCCTTGAAGCGATAGTTGAGGCGGATTGCGCCGGGTCTGCTTGATTGGCTTTTTCACCTTAGCCGTTAAATAAAACGGATTGGTGTTATCCCCCCGCGCGGGTGTTACTTTAAACCCGGCAGCCGGTGGCAGAGGTGAGTAGCTGCGGATACGCAAATTGCCGCCGAGCGGCGAGCGCACTTTCAGATAAATCACTTCATTGTTATCCCAGCGCATGTCGATGATAAAACCGCCGCGCATAACCAACCCGCTCACCTCTCCTTTTGGCCAAGCGTGAGGCAGCGCAGGCAATAGGTGCACCGCGCCGTCGTGGCTTTGCGCGAGCATTTCCGCCACGCCAGAAGTGAAACCGAAATTGCCATCGATCTGCAAGGGTGGATGGGCGTCGAACATATTGGGGTAAGTGCCTCCGGCTTCGGAAAATCCCGTTCCCCCTGCGGGAGAAATCTGATCGCGGATCAATTTAAGTGCGCGGTCGCCATCCAGCAGGCGCGCCCATAAATTGATTTTCCAATTCATCGACCAGCCGGTGGAAGGATCGCCGCGCTGCTCCATGCTCACCCGCGCGGCGCTGAACAATTCCGGTGTATGAATCGGCGAAATCTGATTGCTAGGGAAAAGCCCGTATAAGTGCGACACATGGCGATGCTGGTCGAACGGGTCATCCCAGTCCTCTAGCCACTCCTGCAATTGGTGATAGCGGCCGATTTGCATAGGCGGCAGCTGGTCCAGAATGGCTTGCCAGCGTTTGATATCGGCTTTGTCCTGCCGCAGAATTTTTGCTGCGGCGATGGAATGACTGAACAGATCGAACAGCAACTGGTTATCCATAGTTGCACCGGCGGCAATTTTTACTCCTGTGGCCTTGGGCTCATTTTCTGGGGACATGGATGGCGTCGCCACCAGCCAGCCGGTCTTGTCATCGCGCACCAGAAAATCTTCAAAAAACGCACAGGCGGATTGGAAAATCGGATACACCTCGCGCAGAAAAATCGCGTCGCCGGAATACAGATATTTCTGCCACAAATGTTCCACCAGCCAAGTACTGCTCATAGGCCACGGCCCCCAAGGACCATCCACCGCACCGCTGCTGCGCCAGATATCGGTGTTGTGATGCGCCGCCCAACCCGCAGCGCCGTACATGGTCTGAGCAGTTTCGCGACCGGTTTGCGCCAGCTCGCGAATCAGTTGAATAAAAGGTTCGTGTAGCTCACCAAGCCGTGTTACTTCGCTCGGCCACTAATTCATTTGCGCATTGATCTTCAATGTGTATTTGCTATCCCAGGGCGGCTGGGAATGAGGGTTCCAAATCCCTTGCAGATTTGCCGGCTGAGTGCCGGGTTGAGATGAGCTGATCAACAGATATCTGCCGAACTGAAAATACAATGCCACCAGCGCCGGATCGTTACGGCCGGAAAATTCACGGATGCGTTTATCGGTAGGCTCCAAGGCAAATTCGTTTTCGCCAAGATCCAAAGACACCCGCTGGAAATAGCCGCGATAAAACTCTTCGTGAGCCTTACGTCGATTTTCATAATCAGCACTGGCAAAGGCCGCTGTCGCGTTCTGCATCGCCTGCTCCGCGCGAGCCAAGGCATTGCCGCTGATATCCCGATAATTCACAAAATTGGTTGCCATGGTAATCAGAAGCAGCGCTTCAGTAGCATCACTGATCTGCAAACGTTTGCCTTTCACGCGCACACTGCCGTCCGTTTGCGCCAGCCGCGCAAGATTGGCGAGTTTCACTTGGCCCTTGATGCCTTCGTGATCCACTGAAATGCCCTGCATCAGCAATTCATTTTCTCGCGTAGTAATGGCCATGCCGTCCGGGTGAGATAAACCCACGGAGAAATTCAACGCTCCCTTGCGCTCGGCGCGCAGGCGAATGACCACTGCCTGATCGACAAATGAGGTAAATACTTCGCGCTGAAAATTAACGCCGTTGACGGTGTAGCGCACACGGGCGACTGCGTCGGTCAGACTCAGATCGCGATAATAATTCTGGAATGTTTCATGGCCGGGAAAATGCAGGTCTACAACCCCAGCAGACTGATAGGGCATGCCCTGCGCACCCTGGCTGGATATGGATTTTTCCGCTAGTGCCGACGCTTGCGCATGCTTGCCGGACGCGATCAGCCGGCGAATTTCCGGCAGCGCAGTGCGCGCCGCCGGATTGAGATTATTGTGGGGACCGCCGGCCCAGAAGGTATCTTCGTTAAGTTGAATGCTTTCCTTATCCACTCCGCCAAATACCATGGCCCCTAAGCGTCCATTACCCAGGGGCAAGGCCTCCTCCCAGGTGCGGGCGGGCTGTTCGTACCATAATTTCAGTTCCGCTGCATAAAGTGTTTTGCCAAAACTCAAAAGCGCTGTCAGACCAATAGTGATACGACAAAAATGTTTGAACATTTTATTATCCCGACCCAAGAGGAAATTAGTGTGAATTTTTATGCGCGCTCAAAACGATAAAATTCGACACTCACGGCAGCAATATTCAACACCTTGGTAGTGGCATCAAATTCGGATTCCACTGTCAGCACCTCCGGAGCTTTGCCCACCGCATTTTTCGCCTCCGCTCCCAAACCGGTAAATTTCCAGCATTTACCTTTGGCAGCGTAAGCAAAATCGCGGATATCGAGAGCGAGCGGTTGTGCCTGCTCGGTGGCGTTGACTACCGCAAGCACCAGGGCGGAGCCATCTTCAGTTAATGCTGCGGAAACATCCAAGGGATAGGTGGCGCTGCCGGCGTTGACTTTCGGTTGATCGCCACCCACGGGATATTGCGGTTTCGGTGTGGGCGCATTGCCGTCTACCGCAACAGGAATCGCACCGAAGTGCTGATGGTAGAGTTGGAAAATTTTCCCTCTTGCGCTGATGGTGGATGCTGTGCGGGTGAAATCCAGCCAGCCGGTGGCCATGGTAAAACCCGCCATAGCAATAAAATCCGTGTGGCGGAAGAATTCGTGGAAAGCCAAAGCGATCGCCAGAGAATTTTTCAGGCTGTCCTGAAAAGAATACGCCCACTCGTCAAAAAAGACTTTGACGTGGCCTTCATTTAATTTCGGGAAATGTTTTTTATATTCTTCCCAGGCATCCACCATGGTGCGCACACGGTTGGCCGGCTGCCGTGCCCACTCATTGAGGGACTGCTGCACATCAAATAATTTTCCGGTTTTTAAATCGAAGCGTTTATTTTGCGGCGGATACGCGTGGGTGCCGAGAGCATCGAATTTACCCCAGCTGTTTTTGAACATACCGTAAGCCCAATCGCGCTCGGAGCCGACTTTTACCTCAGGCTGGCCTTCGATAAAAATGCCCTGGCCAGTCGTCATTTCGTCGACGAAACCGCCGGGCGCCACAATATAAATCGACGGGTCCACCGCGCGCATAGCATCGACAAATAAATTGTGTTTAACGGTGTACTGATCGCGCGCCATATGGCCCATCTGCCAGTGGCCGTACATTTCATTACCTACAGCCCAATATTTCACGCCGTAAGGTTTTTTGCGGCCGTTGGCGGCGCGCACTTTGCCCCATTGCGTATCGGCAGCGCCGTTGACGTATTCCAATAATTCCGCGCCGGAGCGCGGCTCGCCGAAGCCAGTGTTCACACACCAAAAAGGCTCGCTGCCGATCAGCTCGCAAAATTGCAGCAGTTCATCCACACCCACATCATTGGGTTGCACTGCTCGCCACACTGGATCGAAAATCGGCGGACGGCGGTCGAGATCGCCGATGGTGTCTTTCCAATCGTAGGCGGAGACGAAATTGCCGCCGGGCATCCGCAAAATCGGGCAGCGCATTTCTTTCATCAGTGCGAGAGTGTCCGCGCGGAAACCTTTGATATTGTCTGCCGGCATCAGCGAAACAGCGCCCACACCAAAACGGCCTTTGCCCTCGCCGATAATTTCAAAACGCGCGGACTCCGTATCCACTTTCGGGTCCAATTTAAACGTTCGCGTTTGCCATTTTTTAGAAGTGGAAATTTTCTGGGTGATGACCTGTTCCGGTGTGTCGCCCCAAATTAACTTCACCGTGACTTTAACGCCGGAGTCCGCCCAGATCACTACACGGCCGTTATAAGGCGTAGACGCTTTTATGGCTAAACCATACTGTGCAATTCCAGTTGGTTGTCCCTCGCTTACGCTAATAACCGGGCTGTGTTGTCCCACATAAGGATTTTGCGTATCCAACTGAATCGCAGACACAGGGCCAACGGCTACCCATTTTTGAATAAATGCCATGGCGGCGCGGGGATCTGTGGGTTTGGTCTCAGGCTTATCAATAATGCCGAAATAGAATTTCCGATCATCGAGCACCTCACTCCACAAGCTGTGATTGATGAGGTTGCCGATATGTTCGATAAAACCGCCGTAAAGCATGGGCGATAACGCCGGGCGAGTATTTTGCGCGTTGATAACCGCCTGGATTTTGGACGATTCGGCAAATGTCGGCAGCGACCAATTGCCGGCGAGAGCGGCGGAGCCAGCCAAAAGAGTTCTGCGGGAAAGTGTTGTGGGCTTGACGGTCATGCGACCCTCCTTTTTATTGGAATAATGGAGTAGTAAAAGCAGAAACCAGGCGATTAAAACGCCGGCTTAAAACACACAGCAAAAACGAGACAAGTAGCACGAATTACCGTGCGCAACAGATGGATCTATATGAATTGTCTCACAATTGCGCACATTCATAATATGATATTCTCTATCGATGCGCCCACTTGGATGTATGTGGGGGGCGTACTTGTCTCCAAATCATAAAAATACAAACTCAAAGGCAACCAGCATATGTTCTCCGTTAAACCCAAAAGCGATGTGATCGCCCTGCCGCGCGGCGCAGTGTTGACGACGTTAATCGTCGGCGCTCTCGTCGGTTGCGGCGGTTCAAATCCGCCAGCCACAGCCAGTTCGTCGAGTTCCAGCAGTTCATCGAGCTCGTCCAGTTCATCCAGTTCCAGCAATTCCTCCAGCTCGAGCAGTTCGAGCAGCTCGTCCAGTTCGAGCAGCTCCTCAAGCTCTAGCAGTTCATCCAGCTCGAGTTCCGGCGGAATTTCCGACAACGATGTGCTGGTGTACGCAATTAACGCGGGCGGCTCTTCTGCCGCAACCTTAAACGGTGTGCAGTACCGCGCCGACCGCTTCGCGTCCAGCGGCACACCGCAGATCGTCACCGACCCCATCTCAGGTGCTACCGAAGACACGCTGTATCAATCCGAGCGCTACGGCTCCTACAGCTACGACATTCCGGTGAGCAATGCGACCTACACCGTGGTGATGCATTTCGCCGAGTTGTATCACACCACCGCGGGTGCGCGTGCATTCGACGTGAGTGTGGAAGGAAAACTGGCGCTCGACGACCTCGATTTGTTCAGCGTGGCTGGCCACGACGGCGCATATGATTACACCGTCAAAGATGTGGTGGTAACAGATAACAAGCTAACCATAGAACTGAAAGCCAGTGTCGACAACGGCACCATCAGCGGTTTCGCCATTTATTCCGCCAACGGCGGCAAGTTTGAAGAACCGCCAGAGCCCGTTTGTAACGATGCACAACGTCAGAAACCGACAGCGATCGACTATAACCGCGCCGTCACACGACAAGAGCAGCGCAATCCGCCCTCCGGTGCTTTCGGTTATGCCATCGAGCACGCGACTCAGACCTTACCCAACCACACGATTTATCGTCCGGATCTGAGCAAAGTGACCAAGATCCCAATCGTGGCCTGGGGTAACGGCGCCTGTTCCAACATAGGCACTGAACAAGCGGACTTCCTGCTGCAAGTTGCCTCCAATGGTTATCTGGTGATCGCCAACGGCGGCCCCTTCGGTTCAGGTTCAAACGATGGCAAAGGCACCGAGCTGATCAAAGCGATCAACTGGGCAATCGCGGAAAACAGCCGTGAGTGCAGCCAGTTCTACGGCAAACTCGACGTGGAACAAGTCGCCACCATGGGATGGTCCTGCGGCGGTGGTATGGCGCACTACGCGGCAGTTGATCCACGTGTGAAAACCGGTGTGGCGCTGAACAGCGGCCTCGGTATTTACGGTGACCGCTTCGATTACTACCCGCGCTTCCACTCACCGCTGGCGATTTTCAACGGTGACCAAAGCGACGTGGCCTACAATCCGGGTCGTCAGGAGTACAGCGAAGTGAATAATGTGCCGATTTATCACGCCAACTATCCGATTGGTCACGGCGATGCCTACTATCAGGATAACGGTGGCGAATTCGGTATCGTTGTCGTCGGCTGGCTGAACTGGATGCTGAAAGGTGATGAAGGCGCGTCCGGCAAAGGCATGTTCTTCGGCAACAACTGCCGTTTGTGCCGTCAACCTTGGACCTCCATGAACAAAGGCTTTCAATAACTGAAAAAAAAGCTCCACCCTTGCGGGTGGAGCTTTCCAAATAGCCCGAAACTTTCTTTTTATATCTCTTCTGCGACAACCTCCCTGCTGCATATTCCGTTCTGATCACCGCGTCAAAAACTTGCTGACTCCAGCTTAGCAATAGTCATCTTTTAATCGCGTCGTCCGCAACGATAGGCGCGATCAACACAGATCGAACGGCGGTAATCACCACCGAGGTAATCAACCACCGAGGTAATCACCACCGCGGTAACCACCACCGGGGCAACCTCGACCGGTTAGCAGCGCGCCTTTGTGATGCGCGCCTTTAAAATCATCGCCAGGCAAGCGAATGCCTGCGCAAGTGACACTTAAAATCTCCAACCGGTCTTTTTAATTTCGGAGTTTGTATCCATACATGCAACACTCTATTTTTTCGGCACTGCTTAGAAGCTGCCTTCATAACCGCTGCTCGCCGATAATGCGTTAAAAACGCCCTCACAATGCTTGTTTACTCCATGTAAACTCCGCTTGTTCAGCGTTTTCCTTGTATCGCCTTCGCTCGCGAGTTATGAAACGGCCTCTAATTAATTCGCGCTGACATGAAAGAAATCAAAGTCAGCGTAGCCACCGCTGCTTTGTTTAGCGAAATTAAATAGTGCGAAACGATAACCCATAAAGTGCGTCAGCTCGTAGGACATGCGCAGGGAATTACCGATGCTCGTCCAGCTGTTGCCGTCTAGGCTGTAGGCAAAGGTCGCGGTGTCCGCCTGGTTGCGGAAATTGCCCTGCACACGTAAATAAACCGTATTTTGATCCAATGGCACACGCGCGACTTCTGTGTGGTTTTTGCCATTATTGTTGACCATCACCACATAATTTCTACCGCTGGCGCGGCTCACGCCGACATAACCATATTGGTCCTGAAATGCAGCGAGACCAGCGGTATCGCCGTCTTTCAAACCCGTCACATCCAGTTTCACGACGCCGCTGCTGGCCGGGCCGAACATGCGTTGGGTGAGCGTATTGCGGGTCGCGTGAATATTGGCATCGGTGCGGGTATTTTTGATGCGCAGATATCCGGGCTTGTCACTCAAAGACCAGCCATTGCTCTCGGGGTTGTGGTTCCACTGCCAGACTTTATCCAAGGCGGTGGTGTTAAATTCGTCGGAGTGAATAATTCCGGAAAGGCCGCGATCTTCCACATCAAAACTCAAGGTGGTCGGCACACCGCTGGCCACCGGCCAATCATTTTGCCAAGTAATGGGAACCAGATACGGAATACGCCCCACCGCGCCGCTGTCGCGGAATGCATAGAGGAACCAGCGACCATCTGGTGTGCCGACATAAGATCCTTGCGCGACCCCCGCACCGTTGACGTTTTCGCGCAGCACCACGCGCCCCTCATAAGGTCCGGTGATATTGCGCGAGCGGTGTACCACCTGCGTGCGCGGACCGCCGCTGGGCCAACAGATATTAGAGATGTAATACCAGCCGTTGATTTTTTGGATCTGCGTACCTTCGGCTTTGAGAATGAAATTGGTCCCCGCCACGGCGGATGCGCTTTGAATAATCGTTTGATTGACGCCGCCGGATTTAATGGCGGTGGCGTCGGCATTCAATTCAATTAACCGCACCTGATCGCTGCCATAGGCGAGATAATTACGACCGTCGTCATCCAAAATCAGCGAGGTATCGTGATAGAGATTCGGCAGTACTGTCTGCGTCCAGGTGCCGCCTTCAATATTATTGGTGCGCCAGATATAAGTCCGGTTGGTGGTGTAGGAAAATGAGGTGACGTAAAAAGTACCCGCTTTATAGCTGATGCTGCTCGCCCAGGTGCCTTTACCATAAGCGTTGCTGCCATTCAGGTTGAGCGCATTACTGCCGGAATCTAGCGCCTGATGTGCATAATTAATTAATTCCCAATTTTTTAAATCTTTGGATTTCATGATGGGCACACCGGGATTGAGATGCATGGTGGTGCTGCTCATGTAATAGGTGTCGCCCACGCGAATCACACTCATATCCGGCACATCGGCCCAGATATTCGGATTGGTGGCAGGCACCACGGGATACTCCGGCTCCTGCAATTCACCGGTAGCGGAATAAATAGTGAATCCGGAAAGCGTGCCGTTATCGGTTTTTGCGGTGAGACTGATGGTCAAATTGCCATCGGTGACTTGCACATCTTTGAGCGTGCGCTCGTAGGCTGTGTCGTGTCCGGCCGCGGCGAATAAATCCAGATCGGTAAACACCGGGCGACCTTCAACGGTGACACTGAAAATGCGCGAGCCTGCGGTGGTGTGGTAAAGCTCGTTAAAAAACAGACGCAGATCGTAACTGGCCTCTGAGACTGGAATTTCGTAGGTGTAAACGCCATAGCGTTCGCTTTGGAACAGCGCGTCCTGTTCGGTACCGGCAATGGGGTCCGTGGTGGAATTGGCGCTGCCGCCACGGGAAAATTTGTCCGCTTCAAAATCGATGCCGTCATATTTCACTGCACTGCCACCCGCATTGACGGCGACAACCAGGCGTCCCGCAATCGGCGTTCCGCTGGAGGAGCTGCTTGATGATGAGCTGCTTGATGATGAAGTGCTGGAAGATGAAGAGCTACTGGAAGATGAACTGTTGGATGAAGAGCTGCTTGAGGAACTGCTGGAGGAAGAGCTGCTCGACGAATTATTCGATGACCCGCTTCCACCACAACCCATCAGGGAGAGCGATAAAAGCGCGAAAATGGCAAAGCGTGCTTGCAAAAGACGTTGGTTTTTATCTTTGATCAACATAGGGCACCGAATTATTTTTCAAATACTAAATTTCCATAACCATATTCAAAATATTTTAAAAAAAAATGCGGAAATCCATTTCCGCGAGTTTGCCACAACGGTGTATGTGTTCTTGTTACTGCTTGGGATTTTGTTTGATGTAATTCATCAACCAGGTCATCGCCGGACGCGGTGTGCCATTCTCCTGGATCAGGCCGGAGCCGGTGATCCAAGTTCGGTTAACCACATAACCCCAGATCGTGATGCCCTTCACGTGCGGGTGGTTGTAGAACACTGGGAAGTGCTCTTGGAAATTCTTGAGCTGATTCTGGTCGTTGGTGTCACCGATATCGTATTCAGAGATATAGATGGGCACCTGCAGCTGGTTCCACAGATTATCGATCGCCTGCTTCACTGTTGATGCAGGTACATCCTTCAACTCATGCGCCTGCAGACCAATCGCATCCACATAACCACTGGGTATTGCCGATTTGGCCAGCGTAATAAATTCATTGTGCTGCCAGCGGATGTTGTTGTAGTCATTCAAAATCAGGATGGAATTCGGGCAGTATTGGCGAGCCAGCTGGAATACTTTGACGATCCAGTTATTACCGTAAGCGCGTTGTGCGTAACCTGCCGGTTGATGTCCCGGTACGGCTTCGTTCACTACGTCGATCATGGCGGTATCCGGATAGCGTGTGCAGTAATCGCGAATCCACTCTTCAATTTCCGCAGCGGTTTCCGTAGCGTTGAGGTTATTCAACCAGGTTGGTGACTGCGCACCCCAAACAAAGGTGTGAGCTTTAACCGGAATATTGTGCTGCCGCGCGTAGGCGTAAATACGATCCACTGGCGCCCAATTATATTGGTCGCGGGTGCCTTCCACGGACGCCCATTTGCCTTCGTTTTCTGGCGTAATCTGGTTCCAATACTGAATAAAGTCGGAACGCACATTGCCGCCGGTGGTGATATTGCCGACAAAGAATTTGTGATTTTTTCCGGTCACAGGAGGTTCGACGAACTTGCCGCCCGCATTGGAATAAATCGCAAAGGCGCCGATGGTGCCGTTATCGAGACTGGCTGAAATATCGATGGTCAGTTTGCCATCCGTCACGTTTACAGTGGGCACAATCACTTCATAAGCGCGATCGTGACCGACTTCCGCATACAGATCTTTATCCGTGAAAAGTTGTTGCCCTTCCACGGCAACACTGAAATAGCGGCTACCAGCGGTTTCGTGATAGAGCTCGACGAAATGTAAACGCAGACTGTACGTGGAGTTGGTCACTGGCACTTCGTATTTATAGTTGCCGTAGCGCTCGCTTTGATACAGGGCGTCAGCAGTGGTGCCATCAATCGGATCCGCAGTGGTATTGGCTGAACCACCAGTGGAAAAACGATCTGCTTTATATTCCACGCCATTGACCGTCACCGCAGCGCCGCCGGCATTGATTGCGTAAACCAAGCTCGAGCCCGCCGGAATACTGCCCGAACTGGAGGAACTGCTCGACGAGGAACTGGACGAAGAGGAGCTGGAAGAGGAACTGCTCGACGACGAGCTGCTGGTCGAAGAGGAGCTGGTCGAAGAGGAGCTGGTCGAAGAAGAGCTGCTCGACGAAGAACTGGAGCTGCTGCTGGATGAGCTGCTTCCCGTGGGTGTCCCCGACGAGTTACCACCACATCCCACCAGAAGTATGCACGCAGCGAGTGCACCCCCAGTCAGATTGAGTACTTTGCTGATTGCGAACATATTATTTTTTCAACCTCAGGTTATTGGTTTCTTAACAACCAGAACCGCCCGGTTCCCGCCGGTGATCTGATTAACCTCGGGACTTGGTGCCGTCCCAATTGTTGCCGTCTCATGCGGCTTTTAAACGCTCCCTCGAATTCTTTTAATTCCCGTTTACCGTCAGCACCAAGGGACCATCGGCCCCCTGTCGCGAATTGAATATGTTTTGGCACCAACCGATGCCGGCAGCGCATGAATGTCGGGCGCAGTAAGCCCCTGTTGGACGATGAAGGGCTGGACGATGAACGGCTGGACGAGGAGGACCTGCTCAACAACAAGCTGTTGGAGGAACTCCTACTGATCGAGCCGCTGGCTGAAGAACTGCTGGAGGAAGAATTGTCACCGAAGCCACCGCATCCCATCAGACGCGTGATCGGCGCCACAGGACAAACCGCGGATCGCCATACGGCGGATCCTAAAATAACGTTTACACGTCTAGCGGCTTTTATATGGCTCATTTCCGATCTTCACTTCGAGTAAAAAAATGCGTGAGCTAACCAGCTAACTCACGCCAAGTGCCGGGCGGGAACTCGGTGTCGACCCGGCTTTGGGAGCCGGTGCCGATGAGCAGCCTTCAACTTGGTGACTACGCTATCGAACTCGACGAAGCGGAAATAAAAAGGAAGGGTGGTTTTCTTTGAAACGAAAAAAACTTGAAGCTTTTTTATTGAGTGTTAAATCTTTTTTTAACCAAATTCAAAATAAACGTGAAATAGTTCACTTTCTTTATGCCAAGAATTTTTGCGTGCTTTTCACACTTTCGAACAGGACGATTTTTCCCCGTTATTACACGATTGAACAAAATCCGGCCCTTCGACGCCGCACTTCCGGCGCCTCCTTTCCCTGCCACAACCACTGTGACGCACATCAACGACGCCTCCATGGCCCTCTGAGACACTGCCTCAGACCTGCTGAATCGTATTTTCAGCATATCGTCAGACGGTTCTCCTGCGCGGAGTGGTTCGGCCCGGTGTGATCCTATAAACCTAAGCCTGTGCCGACACGCTACTTGCGGAGAATCTCCAGGCCACGCACCCAAGCCAGAAATGGAGTATGAAAAGCGTCCTGTTTAATAGCCACGACATAGTCCTGGCGCTGGTTATCGTTCTGTGTTTTCTATTGGCCTTCCGCCTCAGGTCGGTTAAGGCCCTGCCGCGCGCCACGCATCGGCTCCTGCCCATCTTTTTTATCTTGAATGCCTTTGTCGCTATGGACACCCTGCTGTTCTGGGGTGATGTCATCAAGTTCGCGGCGTTTGATCTCTCCCCCTGGCTGCCGATGCTATTCACTTTTGCATCTTTCGCCGTGGGGCCGGTGCTGTATTGGGCATTTCGTTCACTGCTGCAGCCGGACAAGCCGTTGCGACGCATTGAATTTGTCCAGTTACTGCCGGCATTGCTGACATTTCCCTACCTCTATTGGGCGTGCTATCAGCATTCATATGAGCAGCAGCGTGAGTTGGTTCTGAATCTCACGATTTTCAGCGATGTGAATGCGCATTTCATGACGTTTTTGACGTTGAAAAAACTCATGCCGGTGATTTATGGCATTTTGTCCATCGCCCTGCTCTTCCAACCCGGCGCGCCGCCGCGGGAGTCTGATGCCCGGCTACTGCAGCCATATGTGGGATTTGTGCTGATTTGGTTTTGGGTGCTGCTCACCCATCTGCTCGGCCAATGGCTGCCCATGACCTCCAGCGATGTACTGGGCATTTTCGGAAATTACATGAGCCTTACCCTGGTTGCGGTATTGGTGTTCAGGGGTGTCGCCTATCCTCCACCGACCACCGCTGTGGTGGTGATGGAACCGCCGCATCATGAAGAAGAGCCCCTGGAAAACAGTGATGACAAGGAGGAAATCACGGCACTTGCGGAACGCATTCACAAATTTATTCAGACGGAAAAACCCTATCTCAATTCACGCCTGACGCTGGAGCGATTCGCCGGACTTATGCAGGCTTCGCCGCGACTGGTATCCACGGCAATCAACCGCTGTTTTGAACAGAATTTCCACGAATACATCAACGGGTTTCGGGTTGAGGAAGCCAAGCGTTTACTGCGCGACGATGCCTGTCAAAGTTTTTCCATTCTGGAAATTGCCCAGCAATCCGGTTTTAACAGCAAAGCTACCTTCAACCGGATTTTCAAAGCCGTCACCGGCGCAACACCCACCGCCTACCGGCAAGAATTTTCTCCGCATCTCGAGCCACATCAGCACCACTGCTGAAATTTAATCGGACATTTTCCCGCAACAGTGATCAGGCCGTTCGCAACAGACGGCCTAGGCCGCATGGTCGTGTCACAGTAAAAACGGTCTTGCGTCGCAATAATTCGGCTAAGGTTAAAAGCCTCCAGGTCTTAATATCTTCAGGGCTCAAATTGAGACTTTACTCCCCGCAACCTGCGGATCAGGCTGTGGTGTGCGGTCAAATCCGTGCGGTATCACTATTGCGAGGAAAAAATATGACAATTCTAAAAAAAATGATGGTCCAGAGCATGGCGCTCCTTTGCGTCTGGGCTGGCTTGTCTGCGGTGGCTGTGGCAAAACCCTATAAAGGGGCGGAAATTTTTACCTTTGAAGAAAACCTGTACGGCAAGTACGTCATTCGTATGCGCGCGGCCAAAGGCAGCGGCATCATCTCCAACTTCTTCCTGTGGAAGGATGGCTCGGAGCTGTCTGAAGTGTTTTGGGAGGAAGTGGATGTCGAGGTGTTCGGCAAAAACAATGCAAACTCCTGGCAGAGCAACATCATCACCGGCCACGGCACCACCACCAAGTCGGAACAAGTGCACTCACAAGGCCAATCCTTCGGTGATGCCTATAACACCTTCACCCTGGAGTGGAAACCCAACGAAGTCCGCTGGCTGGTAAACGGTCAGCTCATCCGCACCACCACTGGTGGTCAGGCGCGCGATCTGATGAACCCCGCGCAGCTGCGCCTCAACTTCTGGCCACCGAATGTCCCTGAATGGGTCGGCCCCTGGAACGACAGCATTCTGCCCGTCTACATGTTCGTCAACTGGGTGGAATACCACCGCTGGAACGGCAACGGTTTTGAGCTGGCCTGGCGCGATGACTTCAACAATTTTGACAGCAATCGCTGGGGCAAGGCCGACTGGACCTTCGCCGAAAATCAGGCGGATTTCCACTTCAACAACGTCGTAGTGCGCAATGGCTACCTGGTCCTCGCCATGACTCGTGAAGGCCAAGAGGGCTACAACGGCAATCCGCCCGAAGACACCAACTCCGGCTCGTCTTCGTCTTCATCAAGCAGCAGCTCGTCCAGCTCCAGCTCCAGCTCTAGCTCATCCAGCAGCTCGTCGAGCAGCAGCTCCTCCAGTTCAAGCAGCTCGTCCAGCAGCTCTTCGAGCAGTAGCAGCTCCAGCTCTTCCAGCAGCAGCTCAAGCTCGTCCTCGGGCGGCAACACCTCCAGCGGCGGCGGTACCCGCGGCGGTGCGCTGAACCCGCTGGCATTGTTGTCAGTGTTAATGCTGTTATTCCTGGGTCGCCGTCGCGGCTGATCCAACTGCCATCAGGTACAACGCAAAAAGGCGCGTCTCAAAACGCGCCTTTTTGTTTTCCAGGGACGGCTCTTCTAGAAACGCGCGGCCTCCCAGGCGTGCAGTGCATGCTTGCGAACCACCCCCCAACGGTAACCACCCAACGCACCGCTCTGCTGGATCACCCGGTGACAGGGAATTAATACGGCGACCGGATTGGCGCCTACGGCGGTGCCCACGGCGCGAGCGGCGCTGGGTTGATGGATGGCGCGGGCGATCTGGTTGTAGCTCACCAATGCCCCGGGCGGAATGCGCAGCAGCGCGCGCCAGACGTTGACCTGGAAGTTGGTGCCGGCGACCCACAGGGACAAGGGCCGATCCGGGCGCTCACCGGCAAACAGGGCCGGAATCACCTCCATTGTCGCCTCAGCGCTTTCCCGCAATTGTGCGTGGCGCCAGTGCCGGCGCAGTTCGGCCAACTGCTCCTCGACTCCGCCGTCCCCCACAAACGCCAAGCGGCAGATGCCCCGCGGTGTCACAGCAACAAAGGCTGGGCCAAACGGGGTCGCGTGGATGCCGTAATCAATGTTTACCCCCAAACCGGCGCTCTTGAATTCCCCCGGCGTCACCGCCTCCAGCTGCACAAAATGATCGTACAAGCGCGAGCCGCTGCTCAGGCCCAGATCATCCGCCACGTCCAGCAGCGAGGTGGATTCGCGCAACAACGCTTTGGCCCGCTCTACCGTAAGCACCTGCAGAAACCGCTTGGGTGTAACCCCGGCCCAGCGGCTGAACAGGCGCTGGAAGTGAAACGGACTCAACCCCACCCGCGCCGCCACCTCATCAAGGGACGGCTGCTCAGCCGTGTGCTCAACCAAAAATGCGATGGCGATGCGAATGCGGTCGTAGTCGGTGGTGTTCATAGCATACCGCCGAAATTGAAATTCCGGCGGATTATCGTGCAGGGTCCAGGAGAAAGCGACCCGGATCTTGCGGTCATGGCGTTAAGCGTTACGCGGCCAGCACTCGCCAATCGCCTCGGCAATAGCGTTCCAATTTGCGCGTCCTTTCATCCCAATGGCAGAGATACGCCCAGTCGTTATCGAACAGTTGCTGCAGCACTGCATGTTTTTTCACTAGCGCCTGCAAAACGTCTTTGGGCGCTGCGACGACTAGGGTGAGTCGCAGCGGTTGGTGAATCCAGTTAACGCCGTCGTGCACGGATTGCAGGGGCAGGCCGATGCGCAGGTCGCCGCCGTTGCCTTCAAAAACGCCGAGGTGTCCGCCCACCACGTTGTGCAGTAATTTATTGCCGCTGCCGCAGGTCACAGGATCGGTGACGGAGGCGTTGTATTGCATATTGATCCAGTGCGCGACCACCACTGGCGCGGTCATGATTTGTTCCAGCACGGAAAAATCCGTATCCAGACGCTGGTCGTATTCGTGCAGAAAACAACGGCCTTGCAAATCCAACTGGCGGGTGAGATTGCGCGGTGCGGCGATAAAAGCGGCGTTGTTGGCCAATCCCCTTTCGGGGCGCACTTCTGCCCAGTCCGCCGTTTTACGGCGCAACGCTTTTGCCAAGGCAGAGGCGTTTGCGGTGCTGCCATCTGCGCGCGCTAATTGCGCCGCATTGCTCGCAGCGGCCAACCAGTTGCGATAGGTCTCGGGAAAAATATTGGTGTGTTCCAACACCAGAACGTCGTCGGTCACGGTGTTGTGCAGCGCAGGGAGAAATCGAGTTGATGTTGGAATTTGAATTCCAAGTTGGATCAGCTCTGCGCGCACTTCCTGGTCATTGAGCATCTGCACCAGCACTCGCACGCTCAACTCGCCGCTTTGACCGCCGCAGGCGCCGCAATCGAGCCCTGCCGCATGAGCGTTATTGCAACTTTGGCTGACGTGCCCCACCAGCAGTACAAACGGCGCAAACGCGGTGAGACCCATGCTGCGCAGAATCTTCCCCGCTAGTTGAGCCTTTTCTGCGGCATTGAGCACCTTGCCACTGCGCTCAAGGGTCCACTCGCTTTCAGTTAAACGAACAACAGGTGCGGTGGTCGGTC
>JBQGED010000425.1:0-3691 GCA_052039425.1 Sphingobacterium griseoflavum
GGCGCAGCGCATCCCATTGCGTAACACTGGCGATGAACTCGATGAATTGGGCCGCACCCTGAATCAGATGTTCGACCGCATCGAAACTCTTGTGGCAAATGTGCGCCAGGTTTCCACGGGCATCGCCCACGATTTGCGAACGCCGCTGGCGCGATTGCGCACGCGTTTGGAATCATTGCAAACCGGAGAAGGCCATATCGCCGAAGAGGCTTTGACTGAAGCAGTCGCTGAAGTTGATAGCATCTTGCAGACCTTTGCAGCGCTATTGCGTCTTGCGGAATTAGAAACCGGCGCGCTCAAGGCCGGTTTTAAACCTGTGGATTTAACTGCGCTGGTGAAACAGATTTTGGACATTTATACGCCTATTGTGGAAGATGCGGGCAAACGCCTGAGTACTGGTGAAATGGTTGCCGCAACCGTTATAGGCGACAAAAATCTTTTGCAACAGATGCTGGTCAATCTGCTCGAAAATGCTTTGCAACATGCCGGCGATAATTGCGAGATCCGCGTCAGCATCAAGCATGAAAATCGTGAAGTTTTATTGCAGGTGGCAGATAACGGTGTGGGCATTCCTGCGGCTGAGCGGGAGCGCGTAATCAAACCGTTTCAACGGCTCGATGAAAATTCAGGAACGGGCTTAGGTTTGTCTTTGGTACACGCCACTGCGCTGTTGCACGGCGGAGGATTGAGCTTGCTAGGTAACCATCCGGGGTTGTTATGTCAGGTGAGTTTTCCCGCCCCGGATGGCAGTAAGAAATAAAAAAATAGCCGGATTTACCGGCTGTTTCCTGCTTTTGCAGCGGGTGCAGCGGGCAATTTGTCCGGCAGGGTCACATTTAGCTCTAATACCGAAAAATTACCGTGGTTATCGAGCTGGACTTCAATATTGTCGATATCGATATCCACGTACTTTTTGATCACTTCCATAATATCTTTCTGCAATGCGGCGAGGTAATCAGGTTGTTTGTTCTGGCGTCGCTCATGCGCGACTATCACCTGCAAGCGCTCCTTTGCGATGGAGGCCGTGTTGTTTTTCTTGCGGGAGAAATAATCGAACAGGCTCATGCGCTTCTCCTGAATAGGCGTTGAAACAGGCTTTTGTGCTCCTGGGTGAGGAAGCGATGTTCCACCTGTTCGCCGGTCAGTCGCGCAACCGCATCAGCGTAGGCCTTGCCGGCTTTGCTTTCGGTGTCGTGAATAACGGGTACACCTTGGTTGGATGCCTTGAGTACGGACTGGCACTCGGGAATCACGCCCAGCAATTTAGTGGCGAGAATTTCTTCGACATCCGAAACGCCGAGCATTTCACCGCGGGCGACGCGCTCGGGGTCGTAGCGGGTGATCAGCAGGTGTTCAACAACATTTTCGCCCTGTTCGGCCTTGCGTGATTTGCTCTGCAGGATGCCGAGAATCCGGTCGGAATCGCGCACGGAGGACACTTCGGGATTGGCCACCACAACCGCTTCATCCGCGTAATACAAAGCCATGAATGCGCCGTGTTCGATACCGGCGGGCGAGTCGCAGATGATGTATTGAAACCCCATTTCTTTTAGCTCGTTAAGCACCTGCTCCACACCTTCCTTAGTGAGTGCATCTTTGTCGCGGGTCTGAGATGCGGGCAGAATAAACAGGTTTTCGCAGCGCTTATCTTTGATCAGCGCCTGCTTCAAGGTGGCGTCACCATTGATGACGTTGACGAAGTCGTAAACCACACGGCGCTCGCAATTCATAATCAGATCGAGATTGCGCAGGCCTATGTCGAAGTCGATAACCGCGGTTTTATGACCGCGTAGAGCAAGACCGGTGCTGATCGCTGAACTGGTGGTCGTTTTGCCAACGCCACCTTTTCCGGATGTCACTACAATTATCTTTGCCAAAGTCGTAACCCTTTCATTGGTTAATTGTGTTTGGGCAGGGGGGTGATCTGGATGCGTCCCCCGGCCAGGAATATTTGTACGGCGTCTTTCCAGTGGTTGGTGCGTAGCACTTCGTCCACCATAAATTGGCCCGCCACAGCCACTAATTCCGCCTCCTGACTGCTACAGAAAATCCGAGCATTTTCATCGCCCTGAACGCCAGCGAGGGCACGGCCGCGCAGTGCGCCGTAGATATGAATATTGCCGTCTGCCAGGACTTCCGCTCCCGCCGACACCGCCGCCATAACGATCAGGTCGCCACCTCGGGCGTAAATCTGTTGGCCCGAGCGAATAGGGGTGGTGATGATGCGAGTGGGTGCTGCCGCAGTGGTTTTAGCCACTTCTACCGTTTCTACCGCAGATTGAGGCGTATCAGTCGTCAGCTCACTTTGTTTCCCGCGGCTGCGCGGCAGAATCGCCAGCGCCAGCTTGGCACACTCATTCAGCAGATGCGCGTTTGCGCCGCGTACTGCGGTTGGCAGCAGCGTCAGCTCTCGACATAGTGTGCAAAGGCCAGAGAGATCCAGACTTTCCTGTTGGGCTTCCGTCAATTGTTCGACGCCGAAAACTAGGGGAGAGCGCTGAAAGAAGTTGGGAGATTGGGTGACTTTTTCCATCAATTCCAGCTTGATGGCGGCGAGATCGGTGCTTTTCAGCTCCAGAAGAGTCATCGGAAACAGGCCGCCCTTCAACTGGAAGCTTTCCGGACGATCCACAGTGGACGCACGTTGGGCAGATTTGCTCATTGGCGCAGGTGATTCCTAATGGGATGGTTCAAGGACGTTGTTATTGCTGCGTTGGCTTGGGCCAATCTGCGGGAGTTTCTTTATATATGGCACAACTCCCCGGTTATTAGCGAGCAAGAATAATCCAATTGTTGGCAAACCGAAAGGATTAGAAGACGAAGTAAGGTACCCTGCCGCCGGCTACTTAAAACCGGGGCAGGAAGGTGAATCACTCCGCAGCGGGGCGGTCGTAGCGGTGAGCTGAGGTAGCACCTTTGCGATGAGAGAGCGCCGCTTCCAGTTTTTTCGCAGCTTCGCCTATGGCCACGTAAAGATCGCTGTCGGATCCCTCAACTGCGACGGTGGCGCCTAGGAACTGGGTTTTGGCTTCAACGCTCTGCTGATTGCGTTCCACTTTGAGAATGATGGAGAGTGAATCGAGGGAAGGATAATGAGATTGAATTTTTGAGAATTTGTTCTGCACCGCCGTTCTAATGCCGTCAGTGATGTCGACATGGTGGCCGGATAGATTAATTTGCATAAACAACCTTCCTTCTTTTTGTGGATTGCTGGGTAAACATGAAGCTTAATGATGAAAATATCAAGCCATCTTTCGATATCTATTTATAGCGGAATTGCCATAGCGTCTTTTGATATAGGTCATCATCAACGGAATCACGGCGGAATTAAACCGCCAGAATTGTGATTGTGGGGTCGCCGTTAGGTTCCGAAAATTCAAAAATCAGCCGAGCAACGCCGGCGGAAGATATGGCAACACAGGCATTTTTCAGGTGGCTTCTAAAAAAGCTTGGCAAGAAGCACGGGGATAGCCGTTTCCACCCGCAATATACGCTGTCCCAATTGCACTGGTTGAAATTTGAGCGCCATGAATCGCTCAACCTCGGCATGAATAAATCCACCCTCAGGCCCCACTGCCAGCAGCGTCGGTATGGAAGTGTCCACAGCGGTGACGGGAGGGTAGTCGCCCGGGTGAGCGATCAGTCGTCGGGAATTCTGGCAGAGTGCCGGCAGAGCGTCTTCAATAAAAGG
>JBQGED010000426.1:0-4609 GCA_052039425.1 Sphingobacterium griseoflavum
TGCTGCTGGCATTGTAAGGAGACCTGGGCATAAGCCGGTCAATTGCCGCGGGAATGTGCTTATTGTTCACTTCTGTATTCATCGAAACGGTCCTTAAACGTTCGCTTTGCTTGTCCGCATCGGAATTTGCATCGCAGAGTCGAGTATTCCCAAAGTATGGATGCTGATCCCTCCTACAGCCAGTTAACTGTTACGCACACTGTGGCACACGTTATTCGGCCCCGTGAAATCGTATAGATTCAAATCTATTAAGCGAAAATCCTATTCATCACGATTTCTCTTTTTTTAGACGCGTATTTCTGTGTTCTATAAATAGCGCTTTTGGTGCCAAAAAAAAATCCTTTGATTTCAATGGTTTGGATAATGCGCTTCAACCGTGGAAGGATGGGTTGGATCAGGGAAAATGGCGCCCTTATGGATATTCCATTGAGAGAAAAATTTTTTTAATGAGTAAAAAATCTCGACAGGATCACAGTTTTCGTCACCTTTTTCGAACCCTTGGTCGGTTGAAGGAGGCGAGGCGGGTGGCAGCTATGGAGATAAAGTGTTTTACTTTCGAGTGGATGCGCAGCATGTGGTCTCTATATGAATGAAGAACGATATGACTTGGTGTTCAGTGGCGAGTTAGTGCCGGGTTTTGACCTGGTTCAAGTAAAAAAGAATCTGCAGCAACTGTTTCGTCTGGATGAAACTAAGGTGAACGCGTTGTTTTCCGGCAAAGCTATACCTTTAAAAAAGGGTGTCGATGCCGACGCCGCGAACAAATATCGCGTGGCGATGAAAAAAGCCGGCGCGCGAGTGGATTTGGTATTGGTAAGCGAAGCGTCGAATACCGCGCCGGTTAAGTCTCAATCACCATCATCAATTCCTTCACCGCCGCAGCCAGCCAACCCAGCCGCAAAAGAAACGGGTTTGACGACAGTCCTCGGCGCGCAACCACTGCCGCCGAAAACGGCCAGGCCCAAAATTGAAGCTCCGGATTTCGGTTTGTCTGCACCCGGCGCGGAGTTATTGCGCCCAAATGAGCGGGTCGAGGCTGAACCGGTATTGGTGGATATTTCCCACCTGTCGGTTGCGCCGCAGGAGGGCAATCTGGTGAAAGAGGATGAATTTGAAATTTTGCCTGGCATTGCGGTCACGGTTCCGGATCTGGATGTGGCGGCTGTCGGTGCTGACTTATTGAAGCCTGGTGAGCGGGAAAATATACAACCACTTCAGCTGGATTTGTCCCATTTGACCTTGGGTAAAGTTGGGGAGCGCTTGGGGCCCGCAGCGCCACCTGCACCGCCACCGCCCAATGTGGATCATTTGAAGCTCAAAACTTGAGCGGTCAGTAGACAATAAAAAAGGGCCCGAAGGCCCTTTTTTGTATGGCCCGTTAGGCCTTTTTGTAATTCTCGATGGAGTCGAGGATTTCTTTCTTGGCTTCGTCCGCATCGCCCCAGCCTTCAACTTTTACCCATTTGCCGGGTTCCAGATCTTTGTAGTGTTCAAAGAAATGCGCGATCTGCTTGATGAGAATTTCCGGCAAGTCTTTGTATGACTGAATATTGCTGTAAATTGGAGTGGTTTTCGTGACTGGAACGGCGAGCAGTTTAGCGTCCTGACCGGACTCGTCCGACATTTTCAACACGCCGATGGGGCGGCATTTAACGACGCAGCCAGCCTGGAGAGGGAAGGGCATAACCACCAGAACATCCACAGGATCGCCGTCACCGCACAGGGTGTTTGGAACATAACCGTAATTGCAGGGGTAGCGCATGGATGTTCCCAGAATACGGTCGACAAACAGTGCTCCGGTATCTTTATCAATCTCGTATTTGATCGGCTCGCCGCCCTGGGGAATTTCGATGATGACGTTGACTTCTTCGGGTGGGTTTTTGCCAGTGGGAACAGAATTTAAGCTCATGACGGGATTCCTGGTCGGTACAAATTAAGAGCGCGGATTCTATCACAAGCACCCGTGCAGACAATTTGCCACGCAGCTGCGTGTGGGGATGAATGGCGTGAACCGCCATGCTAATCTGCGGCGCTGATTTTTTGAGGAAAACTGCATGCAGCACATTCATATTCTCGGCATTTGCGGAACCTTTATGGGCAGCCTAGCGCAACTGGCCAAAGCCAAAGGCTTCAAGGTGACCGGCTGCGATCATCACGTCTACCCGCCGATGAGCACTCAGCTCGAGGCGGCCGGAATCGAATTAATCGAAGGGTTCGATCCGAGTCAGTTGGATTTGCAACCGGATATTTTTGTTATCGGCAACGTGGTCAGTCGCGGCAATCCGCTGATGGAGGCCATTCTCAACCGTAACCTGCCGTACATTTCCGGTCCACAGTGGCTGGCTGAGAATATTCTTCGCGACCGCTGGGTACTTGCGGTTTCCGGCACCCACGGAAAAACCACTACCTCCAGCATGCTAGCTTGGATATTGGATTACGCCGGTTTTGAGCCGGGTTATCTGATCGGTGGTGTGCCGCAAAATTTCCCCACGTCTGCGGCTCTGGGTGCATCCGATTTTTTTGTGATCGAAGCGGATGAATACGACAGCGCTTTTTTCGACAAGCGCTCGAAATTTATCCACTACCGGCCGCGCACGCTGATCATGAATAACCTGGAATTTGATCACGCGGATATATTTGCCGACCTCGCTGCAATTCAAACCCAGTTTCACCACTTGATTCGCACCGTCCCCAGTGACGGTTTGATTATTTATCCGCAAGCAGACAAAGCTCTGCAGGAGGTTTTGCAAAAAGGTTGCTGGACGCCGGTGCAAACCCTCGGTGTCGATTGGTCTTATCGCCTTCAGCAGGAAGACGCCAGCCGGTTTGCGGTGGCATTTGACGGAAAAGCCGTCGGCGAAGTGAGGTGGGGACTTTCGGGTATCCATAATCTCCACAATGCCACTGCCGCCATAGCGGCGGCGCGCCACGTAGGTGTGGAGCCGGAAATCGCCTGCGAAGCGCTGACCCGTTTTGTCGGGGTCAAACGCCGTATGGAATTGGTGGGAGAGGTAAACGGCGTCGCTGTTTATGATGATTTTGCCCACCATCCGACAGCGATCAAAGCCACTCTCGACGGTGCGCGGGCGCAACATCCGCACGTCCGCATTACTGCGATCATCGAACCCCGTTCTAATACCATGAAGCTCGGCGTTCATCGCGACACCTTGAAGCAGTGCTGTAACGCTGCGGATATGGTTTACTGGCTCGAGCCTGAAGCGGCCAATTGGTCGTTGATCGGCACTGCGGCCAGCGGCAAGACCGAGCACCATATATGCCGTAACACGGCGGACATTGTGGCCAATGTGAGCGCTGCTGCTGTGCCGGGTGAGCAAATCATTGTCATGAGCAACGGCTCTTTTGATGGTATCCATCACAAACTGTTGCAAGCCCTGCGAGGTCGCAATGGCTAAAACTATTACCTTGGCGCTGACCGGCGCCTCCGGCGCGCAATATGGACTGCGTTTGTTGCAGGCGCTGTTGGGGGCCAAGTGCCGGGTGTATCTACTGTTGTCCCGTGCGGCCGAAGTGGTGATCCGGCGGGAAACCGATTGCGATTTGCCGGAAGGTTTTGCAGCGCAGAAAGCATGGTTCGCAGCAAATTTCCCCACACCAGCTGGGTATCTGCAGTTGTTTGATCGCGAGGATTGGTTTGCTCCAGTGGCATCCGGCTCCGGCGCGCCAGAGGCTATGGTGATCTGTCCGGCGAGTGGTGGCACTCTGTCTGCCTTGGCATCAGGAGCCAGCAACAATTTGATCGAGCGGGCAGGGGATGTCGCTTTAAAAGAGCGCCGGAAACTTATTGTGGTGCCTCGCGAAACGCCTTATTCGCAAGTACACCTGGAGAATATGTTGAAGCTCACCCAAATGGGAGCGGTGGTGTTGCCCGCGAGTCCCGGCTTCTATCAATATCCAAAAACTATCGAGGATCTGGTGGATTTTGTGGTGGCGCGAATTCTCGATCAGCTCGGTCTTCCTCAGTCGCTGGTACCGCCTTGGGGCTCAACCAATAATTAAATAAGCCGCCAGTCCAATAACCGCCATTACCAAAGCCGCAGCGATGATCTTGGCGGTGAGCGAATATTCGTCCTTTTGCTCAGTCTCTTCCGTGCGATTACCTGGGGAAGTCGGACGGGTTTTCCAGCGTTTGGGACCTTCCGCTGGAACCTCGGGTTCAGTTTTTATCTCGACTTTTCGCCGGATTTTGGTTGCCTCATGGTCATCCTCATTGCGCGACGCGTGAGCCGGTCTCACGCCGGGGCCGAAAACGCGGAAGCTGTAGACGTCCAGGCGCAGTTGGTCTCCGGAATAAACCATTCCCTCAGTGACGCGCGCGTCATTAATAAAGGTGCCATTGGCGGAATTCAGATCGCGCACCCAGATGCCGTCGTCTCTTATCCTGAGTAGCGCATGCTCCCGTGACAGGTGGGTGCCAGCGAAGATCATGTCGCAGTGGCTGGCTCGGCCAATCTTGATGTCATTTTGATCACTGCGTGAACGGATCGGGAATTCCTGTCCGCTGAGCCAGCTTGAGCAGGCCACCAAGCACCATTCCTGTTGATTTTCGGGTCGCGCCGGATCCAACACTTCCAGCTCGACTTCCCCGAGT
>JBQGED010000427.1:0-3597 GCA_052039425.1 Sphingobacterium griseoflavum
ATTGCCTAAGCGTTGGATGAACGCTTGATCGGCAACATTTTGCGTCATAATTTCACCGCCATCTTCAAATGATTGTTGACCAGGTCTGCGGCCAATGAACCAACATTACCCGCGCCTTGCGTGATTACAATATCGCCGGGTCTCACTATGTTCATCAGTGCCGGCGGAACAGCATCAATAGTCTCGACAAAAATGGGATCCACCGCCCCGCGGGTGCGAATACTGCGGCTCAAAGTCCGCCCGTCTGCACCGGGAATTGCTTCCTCACCTGCCGCGTATACATCCAGCAAAATCAGTTGATCCACCGTGGACAAGACATCGGCAAAGTCCTCGAACAAATCGCGGGTACGCGTGTATCGATGCGGCTGATAAATCATTACAAGTCGGCGCTCCGGCCAGCCGGCGCGCACCGCCGCAATGGTCGCTGCCACTTCGCGGGGGTGATGACCATAGTCATCCACCAACATCACAGGTTCGCCAACGCCAAGAGAAAATTCTCCATACACCTGAAAACGTCTGCCAACACCAAGAAAATCTGCCAACCCCGCCTGAATCGCGCTGTCGGCTACGCCCTCTTCCGTCGCCACTGCAATTGCCGCAAGTGCATTTAATACATTGTGACGGCCGGGCAAATTTAAAAATATGGATAGCGGCTCTGGGTGGTTGGGACGCAGTGCACGAAAGCGTTGGGTTTTCCCCTGCTGCACGACATCCACCGCACGATAATCATTGTTCTCATGAAAACCGTATGTGACTGTTGCGCGACCAACATAAGGTAAAACATCGCGAATTACCGGATCATCTCCGCACATAACAGCCAAGCCATAAAACGGCAAGTTGTGCAGAAATTCGATAAATGTCTGTTTCAATTTATTGAAGTCGCCGCCGTAGGTATCCATATGGTCCGCATCAATATTGGTGACCACCGTCACCATCGGCTGTAGATGCAGAAAAGACGCGTCACTTTCATCCGCCTCTGCCACCAGATATTGGCTTTCGCCAAGCCTTGCGTTAGTGCCGGCACTGTTTAGCAAACCGCCGATAACAAAAGTGGGGTCGCGATCACCCGCCGCCAAAATTGATGCAATCAAACTGGTGGTCGTGGTTTTTCCGTGTGTTCCTGCAATGGCTATACCGTGGCGGTAACGCATCAATTCGCCGAGCATTTCGGCGCGACGCACTACCGGAATACGCGCTTCGCGCGCGGCGACAACTTCCGGGTTTAGCGGATTGACCGCGCTGGACGTCACCAGCACATCCACTCCGATGACATTTTCCGCTTTATGGCCGACGAACACTTTGGCACCCATGGAGACCAGCCGCTGCGTGGTGTCCGAGGCTTTGAGATCCGAACCGGATATTTCATAACCCTGATTGAGCAGCACCTCGGCGATGCCACACATGCCCGCTCCGCCGATACCGACAAAATGAATTCGGCGGATGCGGCGCATTTCCGGCACATTGTGGGCTTTATCGCTGGCCACGCACGACCTCCTGACAAATATCAGCGCACTGTTCTGCGGCATGAGGTTTTGCCGCGTTTCGCGCAGCTTCTGCCATCTTCGTCAGCAATTCGGGATGAGCAATAAAATCCATAAGTCGTTTTTGCAGAATTTCTGCTGTCAGTATTTTTTGTGGGTAAAGTTCCGCCGCGCCCTGGCTTACCAGCCACTGGGCATTGGCAGTCTGATGATCATCAATCGCGAAGGGAAAGGGCACGAGGATCGATGCAACTCCGACAGCGCTTAATTCCGCAACAGTCAGCGCTCCCGCGCGACATACCACCAGATCAGCCCACGCAAGGGCTTCGGCCATATCGTCAATAAATGCCGTCACATCAGCATTTGCATGACGTGCGCGATATAAAACTTCTGTCGCGGCCAAATGTTTTTCGCCTGTTTGATGACGCACTTGGATTTGGCCTTGCTGCAACAGATCCGCAACAGCTTCCGGCATTAATTCATTTAATGCCTGCGCGCCGAGGCTGCCACCCAGAACGAGCAGGCGCAGTGGCGAACGCTGGCCGATATTGCGCTCTGAGGGTAACGGTAGGGTCGTAATATCCGCGCGCACGGGATTACCGGTGCATATAGCGCTGGGCAACACATCTGGAAAGGCTGTCATCACACGAGCAGCGAGTTTCGCCAGCCACTTATTGGTTGTGCCTGGGCGGGCGTTCTGTTCGTGAATCACGAGAGGAATGCCCATAAGGCGGGCGGCAATTCCACCCGGACCCGCGACATATCCGCCCATGCCCAACACCAAATCCGGTTGCAGTGACTTAAATAGTTTGCGCGCTGCCAATACCGCCGCAGCGATTTTCCAGGGGGCGCGCAACAGCGTGGCAACACCTTTTCCACGTACGCCGCTAATCGGCAACAAATGCAAACGAATATTTGCAGCCGGAACCACCCGCGCTTCAATGCCCCGGTCGGTGCCCAGCCAGTCGATTTCCCAATGGCGCCGACGCAGTTCATCAGCGACTGCTAAAGCGGGAAAAACATGGCCTCCGGTTCCGCCAGCCATCACCATCACCCGAAATGTTTTATCGGGAGCGTTCATTTGGCGCTCCTGATTTGGCATCGCCGCATTCCTGGCGCATGCGCAACAGCAATGCGATAAAACAACAGCAGATAATCAAACTGCTGCCGCCGGAACTTACAAATGGCAGCGTCAGCCCTTTTGTCGGCAACAGCCCGGAGGCAACTCCCATATTGATAAAAGCCTGGGCGGCCAGCATTACGCCAATGCCAACGGCGGTGAACGCGATAAATGGCCTCTGGCCCTCACTGCCGACGCGCGCAATTAAGAAAATTCGCCATACCAGCGCGCAAAAAGCGATTACCAATCCTACGGCACCCAATAGGCCAAATTCTTCGGCGATGATGGCAAAGATAAAATCTGTATGTGCTTCCGGGAGAAAGAATAATTTCTGCAAGCTGTTTCCCAGACCTAGTCCGTTCCACTCACCGCGTCCAAATGCAATTAACGACTGCACGAGCTGATAGCCGCTGGAAAACTGATCCGCCCACGGATCCAAAAACGTCACCAATCGCTGCCAGCGGTAAGGTGAAAGTACCGCCAGCATGCCCAGGCCAACCACGCCGGACAGAGTGAGCAAAATAAAACGGATAATCGGAACTCCCGCCATAAACATCATGGCGCCCGCGGTAATACAAAGGACCACCGCACTGCCGAAATCCGGCTCCAACAACAATAACAATACAAATGTGCCGAGAATGCCGATCAATTTAAAAAATGCATTCCAGTGGACTTGAAACTCTTCCGTGCGCCGCGCCAGGAAGCTGGCGAAAAAAATGATGAAACAGAATTTCGCCACCTCAGATGCCTGCACCGAGATCGGCCCGAAAGCAAACCAGCGCTGTGCGCCGTTCACGGTTTTGCCGACTCCGGGAATCAACACCGCTACCAGCAATCCCACTCCCGCCAGCAGCAACAGAATCGACCAGCGATTCCACAACTCCACCGGCAGGCTGTACACCAAAAATCCGCTGGCCAGCGCCAGCAGCAAAAACACCAAATGACGTTTTACAAAAAACCAGGGATCTCCATAAACCTGCGCGGCAAAATCAATCG
>JBQGED010000428.1:0-12391 GCA_052039425.1 Sphingobacterium griseoflavum
AAGCGGTTTTGATCAATATTTTCGGTGGAATTGTGCGCTGTGATTTGATCGCTGACGGTGTGATCGGCGCGGTCAACGAAGTCGGCGTGCAAGTGCCGGTGGTTGTGCGTTTGGAAGGTAACAACGCGGAACTCGGTGCAAAAGTTCTGGCGGACAGTGGCTTGAATATCATTCCTGCTAAGACGCTGACAGAAGCGGCGCAATTGGTTGTTAAAGCGGCGGAGGGTAAATAATGAGTATCTTAATTAACAAAGACACCAAAGTTCTGTGTCAGGGTTTTACTGGTGCTCAGGGTACCTTTCACTCCGAACAGGCAATTGCCTACGGCACCAAAATGGTCGGCGGTGTTACGCCAGGTAAAGGCGGCCAAAAGCATTTGGGCCTGCCGGTGTTCAACACTATGGCAGAAGCGGTGGACCAAACCGGTGCCGACGCCTCGGTAATTTACGTGCCGGCACCTTTCTGTAAAGACTCCATTCTGGAGGCGGCCTACAGCGGTGTTAAATTGATCGTGTGTATCACCGAAGGTATTCCTACTCTGGACATGCTCCAGTGCAAAGTGCGCTGCGACGAACTCGGCGTGCGCTTGATCGGCCCCAACTGCCCCGGCGTGATCACTCCAGGTGAATGTAAAATCGGTATTCTGCCTGGTCACATTCACAAGCCTGGCCGCGTTGGTATTGTTTCCCGTTCCGGTACTTTGACGTACGAAGCGGTTAAACAAACCACCGATTTCGGTTTCGGCCAATCCAGCTGCGTCGGCATCGGCGGCGATCCGATTCCCGGTTCCAACTTCATCGACATTCTGAAAATGTTCCAGAATGACCCGCAGACTGAAGCAATCGTAATGATTGGTGAAATCGGCGGTACTGCCGAAGAAGAAGCGGCTGCATTCATCAAAGCCAATGTCACCAAGCCGGTTGTTTCTTATATTGCCGGTGTAACCGCTCCTCCCGGAAAACGTATGGGCCACGCCGGTGCGATTATTTCTGGCGGTAAAGGTACTGCTGATGAGAAATTCGCTGCTCTGCAAGACGCGGGTGTAAAAACCGTTCGCAGTTTGGCGGATATTGGCAATGGTCTGAAAGAAATTACTGGTTGGTAATTTTTGAATATTGTTGAAGATAAAAAACGGCCTTCGGGCCGTTTTTTTGTGGAGTTGATAGGAGCTGTCAAATGTCAGTTGTAAATGGATTCAAAGTGTTATGTTCGGCATTAGGTCTTCTCACCGTGTTTTTAGTTGACGCGGCGATTGTTGAAGAAAAGCTAAATTGCTCCCGCTTTGATGGCGGATACTTGGGGAGTTATGGCAAGGAATTGGTTGAACAAATGCATGCCTGTGCCGAGCAGGGGCATATTAAGGCAATACATAAACTCGGCAAGATCTATATCGAATACGATGGTTCCGAACAAAAGGTGAAGGAAGCTTTAAGATTTTATGAGGATGCGCGGGAGGCCGGGGATATCGCGGCTGCCGGAGCGCTTGCTCAGCTTTATTATTCTCGTGCCGGAAACCCAGGTGCGATGATGAAAGCGGTTGGTTACGCAAAACAAGCATATGAGGTGGGAGAACCCGTCGGAACATTTGTGTACGCGCAAATGCACTTATATGGAAAGGGGGTCCCGGAAAATATTGCCGAGGGAATGAAAATTATGCGGGCTCTAAGTAGTCGCGGCAATTTTGATGCGAAAAACTTTCTTGAAAAAATGGAGGCAATTGCAGCAGGACGACCTCATGTACCGAGTCCCGAATCAGATTTACCAATCAAAGTATCTCCGCCTGAATATCCTGGTAGGGCGGCAAACAGGAACATTTGTGGTTACGGTACCGTTGAATTCAATCTGGATGAGAAAGGAGCTCCATATGATATCCGTCTAGTGGAAAGTTACCCAGACGGGATATTTGATGCTTCTGCACAAAAGGCGGCTAAGAAAATAAGATTTGCTCCAGCCAAAGATGTCGGTGGGCGAGATCCTTCGGTGCGACCCTCTTACACGTTTAACTATGTCATCGCTCATGGATGCAGCAGCAAGTAGTGTTGAATCTATGATGTCCAATTTATTTGGACACCATAGATTTCGCAATTAACTTCATGTTAGGGAGTGCTGATTGATCTAGTGGCGTAAGCATTGGACTCAATCTTCCCTGTTCCTTTCCTCTTTTTCCCTTTGCTCCTCCAGCACAGCCCGAATTTCCGCCAGTACCGTATCCACATCAGCATTCTTATCTGAGTCGGTAAAATGCCCGGTCAATTCCGTGTCCGGATGCAATTCTCCATCTTCATAAAGTGCCCACATTTCCTTCGCGTATTGTGTCTGCTGCAGTTGTGGGGCGAATTGGCTGTAGTAGTCGCGCATTTTATTGATGTCGCGCTCCAGCATGCGGCGGGCGTTGTTGTTGGCGGCGGCGTCGACGGCTTGGGGGAGGTCGATGATGACGGGGCCGTAATCATCGACGAGGATATTGAATTCAGATAGGTCGCCGTGGATCAGGCCTGCGCATAACATACGCACTATGTATTGCATGACCATCGCGTGATCCTCGAGCGCTTGTTCTTCTGTGAGGATCACATCGTTCAAGCGCGGCGCAACGTCGCCGTCTTCCATAGTGACCAGTTCCATTAACAGCACGCCGTCAAAGCAGCCGTAAGGTTGCGGAACTCTTACGCCGGCATTGGCGAGTTTGATCAGCGCGTCGATTTCCGCGTTCTGCCACGTATCTTCCTGCTGCTGGCGACCGAATTTTGAGCCTTTTTCCATGGCGCGGGCGCGGCGGCTGTTGCGTACTTTGCGGCCCTCCTGATATTGCACGGCTTTTTTAAAGCTGCGTTTGTTCGCTTCCTTATAAACCTTGGCGCAGCGGATCTCGCTGCCGCAGCGCACGACGTAGACAGATGCTTCTTTGCCGCTCATCAGCGGATGAATGACCTCGTCGATCAGCCCGTCGTCCAGTAACGGTTGCAAGCGTGGGGGAGTTTTCATGAGCCTCTCTGGTTGAAAGTCAACAAGTCGCCATTGTAGTGCCAGTCTCGCTGAGCCAGAAGGTTTTATGACCGCTCTAAGTCCATGGCTTGGCCGGCGGTTGGTCGCTAGCTTGTCCTGCCCCTGGAATTCCGCTCTAATGCGCGCCATGAATTCATTGCTCCCCTTCTACATAGGCCTGCGTTATACCTGGGCGAAACGGCGTAACACGTTTATTTCGTTTGTCAGCCTGTTTGCGTTTATTGGTATGGCGTTGGGCGTTTTCGCCTTGATTGTGGTCCTCTCGGTCATGAATGGTTTTGACCGGGAGTTGAAGGATCGCATTCTGCGTGTGGTTCCCCACGGTTTTATTGAAGCAGGTCAGCCGCTGCAAGATTGGCCGGCACTGGTCGAGCAGGTGATGACAGGACATGGCGTGCAAGGCGCTGCACCTTATGTGGCGGGGCACGGCCTGGTCACTTATGACGGCAGTGTTCACGGTCTCGAAATCCAGGGTATAGATCCGCAAACAGAGCGTACGGTGTCCGTGGTGCATCAGCATATGTTGGTGGGCGATCTGGCGGATTTGCGAGCGGGTGAATATCAAATCGTGCTCGGCAGTCTGCTGGCGCGTTATCTCTCGGTCACCATCGGCGATAAAGTGCAGATTACCTTGCCCGATGTTTCCGTCACGCCAGCGGGTATTTTTCCGCGCACAAAACGCTTTACTGTTGTCGGCGTGTTTGAGGTGGGCGCGCAGCTGGATCAGTCCCTCGCGCTGATGCATATCGCCGATGCGCAAAAACTGCTGCGGCGGCAGGGCGGTGTGGATGGCTTGCGCTTGCACCTCAACGATATTTATAAAGCGCCAGCATTATTACGCGATCTGCAGCGCGACTTGGGACCGAACTATAAAACCCGCGATTGGAGCGAAACCCAAGGCAGTTTGTTTCAAGCCATCAAAATGGAAAAAACGGTCGTCGGCATTATGCTCGGTATTGTTATCGCGGTGGCCGCATTCAATATCATCACCAGTCTGATCATGATGATCACTGAAAAACGCGCCGATATTGCGGTGCTGCGCACTATGGGAATGTCTGCCGGTGGTGTGGTGGGAATTTTTATGGTGCAGGGAACCGTAATTGGCATGGTGGGGATTTTGATAGGCGCCAGCCTCGGTATTTTGGTGGCATTCAATTTGGCCACTATGGTTACGGCGGTGGAGCAGATGATGGGCGCGCAGATTTTTGATCCGACGGTCTATTTTGTTACGACTATGCCGTCGCAACTTTTGTGGGCGGATGTGATCTGGGTGTGCAGTGGCGCCGCCTTGATTAGCTTTCTGGTGACCTGCTACCCAGCCTGGCGTGCTTCGCAAATCGCTCCGGCGGAAGCCCTGCGCTATAACGTTTAAATCAAAAGAGAATGGTCATGAGCGGTGTTTTGTACTGCGAGAGTATCGACAAAAGCTATCAGCAGGGGCCGCAAAAATTGCAAATACTGCGCAATCTCGCATTTCGCGTCGCGGCGCGGGAGCATCTCGCCATAGTCGGTGCATCTGGGTCCGGCAAATCCACGCTATTGAACGTGTTGGGAGGGCTCGATAAACCGGATACCGGTACCGTGTACCTCAAAGACCAACCGTTTTCACAACTGTCGGAAAATGCCCGCGGCAAACTGCGCAATCAATATCTTGGTTTTGTTTATCAGTTTCACCATCTGCTCGCCGAATTCAGCGCGCTGGAAAATGTGGCTATGCCACTGCTCATCGCCCGCATTCCGCGGGCTGAGGCATTTTCCCGTGCGCAGATATTGCTGCAGAGGGTCGGGCTGACAAGTCGCGAAACCCACAAACCCGCACAATTGTCCGGCGGTGAGCGTCAGCGCGTCGCAATTGCGCGAGCGCTGGCAAACAATCCCGCGTGTGTGTTGATGGACGAACCCACCGGCAATCTCGATGGCAAAAATGCCCGTGCTATACAGGCGCTGATGCAGGAATTGAGCGAACAGCTGGACACGGCATTTGTGGTGGTGACCCACGATCTGCAATTTGCCCGCACCATGAATTCAGTGCTGGAGCTGCACGAAGGCAGTCTGCGACGGGTCGATCCGCAATGAAGCTGCCTGTTTTTATCGGGCTGCGCTACACCGGTGCCCCGCGCAATAATCAATTTGTTTCTTTTTTCTCTGGCGTGTCCATCACCGGTTTGGTGGTGGGTGTTGGTCTGCTGATCACTGTGCTGTCGATCATGAATGGTTTTGATCGCGAACTGCGGGAAAAAATACTGGCGCTGGTGCCGCAGGCGGCGGTTTATGAGCGCGGCGGCGTGACCGACTGGCGCCAACTGCAATCCCTTCTGGAGGCGCAACCGCGCATTCAGGCTGCAGCGCCTTTTGTACAATTGGAAGGGCTGGTGTCCTTTCAGGGAAAATCCGAACCGGTAGTGCTTTATGGCATTGAACCCGCGCAGGAAATCCGCGTGTCCCGCCTGCAGGAATTTCTCAGTACGGACGTTATGCGCCGTTTGGAAGGCAGCCCGGATCAGCTGGTATTGGGGGAGGCCATCGCGTCGCGCCTCGGGGTAAAGGAAGGTGAACAGTTGATGCTGGTGGTGCCGGGGGAACGCGCTGGAGCGGCGCCGCGAATCGGCTATTTTACGCTGCTCAAAATTCTGCAAACTCGAACTGAACTGGATAATTCTCTCGCCATTACCCATCTCGCTACTGCGGCTGGTTTTACTGCACAGCCGGACAAAATCTCTGGCATGCGCCTTAAAGTCGAAGATCTTTATTCCGCTCGGGAAATTGTCTGGAATGCGTTAACTCAGTTGGGGCGCAATTACTATGGCATCAGTTGGTTGAATACCCACGGCAATCTCTACCAAGCCATTCATATGTCGAAAAAGCTGGTGGCGTTGCTGATGTCGCTGATTGTAGCTATTGCGGCATTTAACGTGGTGTCCACCCTGGTGATGGTGGTGGTGGAAAAGCAAGGTGACATCGCCATATTGCGCACCTTCGGTGCCTCCACCAGAGACATAATGGCCATTTTTATGGTGCAGGGGACGGTCATTGGTGTTATCGGTACCGTCTTGGGTGTTGTTTTTGGTTTGTTACTCACCCTGGTGGTGCAGCCGCTGGTGCATTTTTTCGAATTGCTATTTGATGTTCAGTTTTTGAAATCGGACGTTTATCCACTCACCTATCTGCCTATCGAGATAACCCTAGACGATATTATGCGGGTGGTGGTCACAGCGCTGGTGATGAGTTTTGTCGCCACACTTTATCCCGCGTGGCGCGCCAGCCGAACTCGACCGGCGGATGTGCTGCGTTACGAATAATCCCTCTAGCTGCCCTATATTAGCCGCTACCACAGTTTCCATTTTTATCAAGAATTATAATTAACGCGTTCGTATCAAAACTTTTTTGAATTATCCCCTTGCCTGCCTCGCAGCTTGAGAAGCCTTGTCTATACTCCTTGGTAATAAGCGCTCGCTACCGGTTTTTTCCCTAATTATTGGCGCGCAAAATTCCAATGGATGATATATGGCTTTCCTATCGGGTCTGTCAGTTGACCGCAAGATTTATATTATTCCACTGCTTGCGGTGGTGAGTTTTGCTATTTATTTGACGATTAACGCCGGTATGGCACTACGCAACGCCGAAATGTTGCAGACGGCGCGTGATCGCGATTTTCCCGTTCTGCGCCTGTCTGACCGGGTTCTTTTTGGCCTGGAACGTATTAACGAAGACCTGCAGGCTGCGGCCACCACTGCCGATGAAGAGGCGCTGCAGCTTGCCCAAAAGTCCTATGATGCACTGCGGCAGGATTTCCAGCAGCTCGCCACTCTGGCCGGAACTCTGCGGCCGGAAGTCGAAGTTATGGAGCGGGATTTCGGCACCTATTACAGTCAGGCCTATGATCTTGCCAAAATGATGTTGGACGGTTCAGCGGATTTCAGTCTGCTGGGGAGCCGCTCAGCAGCGATGAATCAGTCCTACGACAATATCCGCAAAAAGCTCGAAAAATTTCAGGAAGATCGCTTGCAGCAATTTCAAAACCGCTTTGCCGATAGCAATAAAGCTGCGGAAAGTCTGGTGGAATTGGGTGTGGTGATGGGAGTTATCACACTGATATTGCTGGTGCTGGTAACTGTGCCGTTGGTGCGTGGTATTAAACGCAGTTTGATTGAAGTGGTGACTTCTCTGCGGGATATCGCTGAAGAGAATGGCGATTTAACGGTGCGTTTGCATTCGCGTAGCGGCGACGAAATTGGCCAGTTGGTTTACTGGTTCAATTCTTTTATGGACAAGTTGCAAAAAGTGATTTCGCGGGTAGTGGAAACCTCTGAACCTTTAAACGAACTCGCCGGCAATCTCAATCAGATGGCTGAGACCGCCAATCAGACCATTGCTCAGCAGCGCAATGCGTCCACTCGCGCAAAATCCGCAATAGATGAAATCAGCAATAACGTCAGCGATATAGCCGACAGCGCGACACTTGCGGCCCAAGCTGCGGCAGAAGCGCACAAAACCGCCGGCGTTGGCCACGAAATCGTGGCCCAAACCGTCAGCAGTATTCAGAAACTCGCAAACAACGTCTTGAACATCCAGGATGTTATTCACCAGCTGGAAAAAGACAGTAGCAAAGTAGGCAATGTTCTGGACGTCATCAGAAGCATTGCGGAGCAGACCAATTTATTGGCCTTAAACGCCGCTATCGAAGCCGCCCGAGCGGGAGAGCAGGGGAGAGGTTTTGCGGTGGTCGCGGATGAAGTGCGCACCCTCGCGTCGCGTACTCAGGAATCTACTCTCGAAATTCAGGAAACCATCAGCAAATTGCAGCAGGTCGCCAAGTCGGCAGTGTCGGTAATGCAGGAAAGTGCAGCGCAGGCGCAGATCAGTGTGGAAAAAGCCAATAACGCTGGCGACAGTCTGCAGGCCATTAATCTGTCCATCAGCAATATCAACCAGATGAACGAAAAAATTGCGCAGGCCACCCATGTTCAGGCAAGGGTCGTCCAGGAAGTTGTGCAAACCATCAACGAAATTCACGAAGGCTCTGAGAGAACTGCAGAACGCTCCGCGTTGCTGAGTTCTGTCAGTCAACGCCTGGCGAAGTCTGCCAGGGAAATGAGCGAAATCACGCGCAGTTTCCGTGTATGACGCACCGTTATCCGGTGTAATCACAAAAAAGGGGGATTTATGAAGAAACAAATCTGGCGTTGCACCGCTTGTTCATTGTTGCTGGGCCTCGCCGCTCAGACGACCAATGCGGCGGATATTCAATTTCGCGGTTTTGCCTCGTTTGTCGGCGGCTCGACGCTGAGTTCCGACGACACGCTTTACGAATATGATGACGTTCTGAATTTTCGTCATGACTCCTTGATGGCGCTGCAGGTCGATGCAAAGCTCGATCAGAAATTGAAAGCGACCATGCAGATTATCGGTCGTGGGGCGAATTCTTATGACCCGGTCATCGAGTGGGCGTATCTCACCTACGATATAAGCGATTATCTGCAGCTGAGCGCAGGACGTATACGAATTCCCTTTTATCGCTATTCCGACTTTATCGACGTCGGCTATGCCTATAACTGGTTAAGCGTCCCGCAAACTGTTTACGGTTTTGAATTTCCTGGTTATGACGGTCTCTCGCTTGTCTACACCAATCAATTCGGTACTTGGGATTCCACCTTGCAGTTAGTATACGGCCAGTTCGAAGGTGAAACCGGCGGTTATGAAGCCAATATGGAAAATCTCACTGGCTTTAACTGGACGGTCACGCGCGATTGGCTGACCTTGCGTGCGGGTTATATGCGCTCGAAAGCCACCATAGTGTTGCCTGATATCGAAGGTTTTGCTCAAGTGGTTGAAGCTTTTAGTCCCAGCCTCGCCGATGACCTTCGCGTAGACGGAGATGTCGGCGACTTTTTTGGTCTAGCGCTGGGCATAGATCGCAACAACTTTTTGTTTGATGTGGAATACATTCAGTACAAAGTCGATGACAGCCTTCTAGCTGAGACGGATGCGTATTACGTTGCCGCCGGATACCGATTTGGTAAATGGATTCCGTTGTTGACGTATTCAAAGTCAAAGTCTGATCCGCCGAACGAACTGCTCGGCCGTCTGCCAAGCGCTGCGGCCGACACCCCTCTGGGCCCTCAAGGTACACCTCCTACGCTTGGGCAGGTTTTCGCTGGTGCCGTTGCCGCCACCGAAGCAGAAACCACCTTGATCGATTTGACCTTGCGCTACGACTTCCACCATTCCGCCGCTTTTAAAATTGCGTTCACCCAAGCTGAAGACATAGACGGCGAGAAAAACGGTCTGTTGCGCTTCGGCGTTGATTTGGTATTTTGAGGAAACCTGTCATGAAAATGATTTCCGCATTATTCATCTATCTCCTCAGCGCGGCGGTGTACGCCGAGGTTGTGGTGATCGCGCATCCGTCGAACAACAACAGCTTTAGTAAGGAGGAACTCGAAGCTCTGTTTATGGTGAAAAAATCCAGCTTCGCTGATGGCGCCAAAGCGACAGCTTATTATTTATCAGCTGATGACACTGTGCGTCATCAGTTTGATGAAAAAGTGTTGGGAAAATCGAGCTCGCAGCTGAAGGCGTATTGGTCCAAGCTGGTATTCACAGGTAAGGGCACACCGCCGCCCGAGTTGGGTAATTCCGCTGAGGCTGTAGCCAAAGTGGCCGCGGAACCCAGTGCAATTGCTTATGTGGATAAAGCAGCTGTGAAAGATGGGGTGAAAGTCGTTTTCACTTTGCCGTAGTGTTTTCCCGGCGACGTTCGCGGCGCTGTTTCCAGCGATCCGCGACGTGCCAGCGCCAAAATCCCTGCACCATTAGATAACCCACCAGACCTGAGCCAATACCGAACATTAAACAGCCCAGCAAAAACGGTTTCCAGATCGCTAAAAATCCTGTCGACAACCAATCCCAACTCAGCGCAAAGCTGAATCCTACTGGCGGTCGCCCCAACATCCAGGCGCCGGCTTTGTAAGCGGCGTAAAACAGAACCGGCATCGTGATCGGATTGGTCAGCCAAACCAGGCTCACCGCAATCGCCAAATTGCACCTAACAATTAATGCGATGGCACCAGCAACCGGCATCTGCCCTGGTATCGGAAGAAAGCAAACAAAAAGTCCGACCAGGAAGGCGAGTGAAACGGAATGGCGGTTTAGGTGAAATAAATTAGGATCGTGAAGCAATTTGCCAAGGAATTGCAGGCGCGGTGTCTCGCGGATCTTTTTGGCGTCGGGTAACCAGCGTTTCAAAAGCTTGCGTGGCATCGGATACAAATCAATTTTGGCGTTTGCGAGGGCGGCATTATGCCTAGTCCACCGACCTAAAACCACACGGGCTGGGTGGTTCCAACGCGCACCTCATGCTAAATTGCAGCCCTGTCACCCGGACGTGTCAGCCGCTTGCATGGAGGCGTCGTTGCTTTACCTTTGGTCATTTGCCGCCGGAATAATTCACATCCCGGTTTACTCTTTTCCCTGGTCGATTCCCTTGCTGTCGTGTGCCGCATTGGGTTGCCTGCTGTTATCGCGCCATCAAAAAATCCTCATGGGCGCTCTCGCCTGCGGTTTCCTTGGTATGGCATTGGGCAGCTGGAATTTGCAGCGACTGTGCGCCTCACAGCTCTCGCCACAGTTCGATCAGAGTGTCCACACCGTCACTTTCACCATAGTCTCCATTCCGCGCAGAAGCCCAGCGTCACAGGCCTTTGTGGCGGAGATTAATGCTGTCGATTGCGCCGGAGCGGAATGTCCGGAGGAGCTGCTTCAGCGCCGCGTGCGCCTGTCCTGGTATCGCGCGCAACACCCATTACAGGCTGGCCAAGTCTGGTATGGGCCGGTGAAATTGCGCCGTCCGCGCGGCACGGTAAATCCACACGGCTTCGACTATCACGCGTGGCTCCTCGCCCAGGACGTGGTTGCCACGGGTTCGGTGCGCAAAGCAGAGCAAATTGGCGAGCGTTGGACCTGGGCGGGATATCGCGCGGACTTGATGCACTCTTTACTCGATGGTGCCGAATCACCTTACCGGCGGTTTTGGGCGGCGCTGCTGGTTGGTGAACAGAGTGAAATCTCCCAGGATGACTGGTCGCGTTTGCAGGCGACGGGGACAGTCCACCTGTTGGTGATCTCCGGTTTGCATATAGGGCTGGTGGCTGGCTGGTGTTTTTTGTTGGGCGCCGCGTTCGGCCGAATAGTGGGCTGCTGCCATCGCGGCTCGAATGCATTGGTTATGCAATGGCTGCCGCCCGTACTGGCATGTGGAGGCGCGGCGTATTACGCGGCGCTTGCCGGGTTTTCCATTCCGACCATTCGCGCTCTGGTGGCTTGTATTGCGCTGATGCTGTGCCGAGTTTTCGGGCTCAACCTATCGCCCTTTACGCTGTTGGGTGTGGCATTGGCCGTAGTCGGAGTGAACGAGCCTTTGGCGTGGGAGAGTGCAGGATTCTGGTTGTCATTTTTAGCTGTGGCACTGCTGTTTTACGTGTTTAGCGGCAGAAGTCGACGAAGACCACTGTGGGCGTTTCTGATCACACAGCCGATGATGGCGGTTGGCCTGACATTGCCGCTTTGGCTGATCGGGCAGGGCACCAGCCTTAGCGGGCCCGTGGCCAATATGATCGCAGTCCCTGTTGTCTCGTTTATTTTGGTACCGGCGCTTTTGGTTGCCGCGCTGATTCACCCGTTGTTGCCGAAAGCCGCCGAGTGGCTGTTGCTGCAAATGGATCGCGTGTTTGAATGGTTGTGGTGGTGCCTCGGCTTTTTCCAAGATCTGCCGGCTGCACTCTGGTGGCCGGGCCGCATGCTCGATGCCCTTGATATGGCACTTATCAGTACCGGCATTTTGCTTTTGCTAGCGCCCGCCGGCCTGAGGGTGCGGAGTATCGGTGCTCTCTGGCTGACGATTGCATTGGCGTCGGTGCAGCGGCCGGATTATCTATTGCGAGTAACGGTGATGGATGTGGGGCAGGGGCAGGCAGTGATTCTGCAGACACCCGGGAAAATTTGGCTCTACGATGCCGGCCCCGCCTTTTCCGACAACTTTGATGCGGGCAGCCGCATAGTGGCGCCCTATTTGCGCCATCTCGGTGTGCGCCAGCTCGACTTGATGATCAGCCACGCCGATCTGGATCACGCGGGCGGAGCCCAGAGCATCGCGACGGCGTTTGCGATTAATCGACTACTGCTGGGGGAAAGTCTCGACCTCTTGCAGGGGCCAGGAGAGCTTTGTCGGCAGGGGCAGACATGGCGGGAAGATTCCGTGACATTCACAGTGGTTTGGCCGCCGGAGAACCACCGGCTCTCCGGCAATAACAGCTCCTGTGTTCTGCTGTTGGAAGTGCCCACAGCGGAAGGCGTTGTACGACTGCTATTGCCGGGAGACGTGGACCGCTCG
>JBQGED010000429.1:0-2940 GCA_052039425.1 Sphingobacterium griseoflavum
ACAAGATTTATATGCACAACAAAACCAATATCGTATTGGCGACCGCGCTCATATTAATCGCCGGGCCAATTTCAGCGGCTGAGTTTTCCCCTTATAGCGGCGAAGAAATGCGGCAAATCAAAGCGCTTTCCGAGTCAGAAATTGCCGGCCTGTTAGCGGGAAAAGGTATGGGCTATGCCAAAGCGGCGGAGTTGAACGGATATCCCGGCCCTAAGCATGTCCTTGAACTTGCCAAAGAATTAGCGCTCACCGCCGAGCAACAGAAAAAAACCGAAACCATCTTCGCCTCGATGGAAGCCTCCGCCAAATCTCTGGGCGCGGAATTGATTGCAGCCGAACGCGATCTGGATCAGGCATTTGCGAATAAAAAAATCGATGAGGCGACCCTGACGGAACTCGTGAATAAAATCGGCTCTGTTGAATCCCGCCTGAGGACTGTGCATTTGAACGCACATTTGCAACAGGTCAAGGTTCTGACCAAACCGCAGGTCGCGCAATATATGACGTTGCGAGGCTATAACGGCAACGCCGCTGGCGGGAACGCAAAGCATCACCATCATCACAGCAAGTAGAGCCATCATCGGGCTGCTGCCCCGCCCATTATTGTCACATGCCTCACAGCTCAACACGCTCTCCATGAATTACCGCCCACGGAAGCGAGCGTTTGCTCGCTGTCCGATTGGCAGCTATCGTTAATTTCACACCGCTGCCGAGCACCCACGGCTACGGCGCCGTCCTCTTCTCCCTCCTATGAAAAACTTTTTGGAGGTATATGCCAGGACGTGTGTCTTGTCTACGCATAACAAAATTTATGGAGTTATTCATGAGATTTCGCAATTTCTTTGCACTGCTTTTAGCGGCAACTTTGGCGGGCTGTTCCAGTGGCGGTGGTAGCAGCGGGGGTGGCTCGGGTCCTTCCGGTTCCGTCAGCATTTCCACCAACACCCTCAGCTTTGCGGCAAATGTCGGTGAGGCGGCGATGGTGCAGACCCTGACGGGCAGTATTAACAACCCCGACTCAGAGGTCTTTTTGATCGTTGATTTCGGCTATAGCAACCTGTTTTCGGACTGGAGCTATAGCGTCAGCGGGACTCAGGCAACCTTTTTCCTGAATCCGGTATCCCCTCTGGAGATCGGCGCGGGTGTCCATACCGGGCAGATCGAGGTGCGTGTCTGCCGCGATCAAAATTGTACGAGCCAATACAACGGCAGCCCGAAAACCGTGAATGTGAACTACACCGTCACCGGCACCGACTTTACCCTGAGTGCAAATGAAATAAATCTGGTGCATGTGTTTGGCTCCGCATTGCCGGACGCCCAGGAAATTATGGCGACGGCGCTCGGCCCGTGGGTGAGTTACGGATGGACCTATTCCGACTTCCCGCGAGATCCAGGCTGGATTAACTTGGTTTACAACCAACCGCAAAACGGGATTGGCGCAGTAAATTATCAATTCGGACTCAGCAAACCACTGCCCGCAGGTGAATATTCCACGTCCTTCGGTCTGTACTTTGACGGCCCCGTTGTCGCCAAACCGGTGGCGGTCAATGTGACTGTGCTGGAACCGCCGTTTTTGATTGACGCCAACCTGGTCGACTTTGCCTATACGCAGGATACGGACCTCCCCGCGTTGCAGCAGACGATTACGGTGAGCGACGGCAGTTATGGACCGCGCACCTGGAACGTCAGCTCCGATGCGGCCTGGCTGGATATATCCCATGACTCCGGCGACACCAGCGACAACAATAGTTTTATCGTATCGGTTAACAGCGACGTGCAGAATCTGCAAAGCGGCCAACATAAAGCGTGGATTAATCTCTCCGACGCTGCCGGCGCCTACGAAGATGTGCGCATCCTGGTGCGCCTTGCAAAAAATTCTTCGCCACAACCTGAGCCGGAAATCGGCTGCCTGGAAGAAGCCGGCGTGATTTTTATCGACTGCGAAAGCAATGAATGGAATGGCTTTACCGCTTGGGAAATGCGTGCGGACGGCGGCATGCCGTCCTACACGGAACCCATGCCGGGATATCACTTGATCGATTGGTCTTTCCCAGATGTGGCAAGTCGCGGCAAGGTTGTTGATGTGCAATACGATCAATTTGTCGATGCACGCGCAATGTTGCGTGTGCACGCGACCGGCAAAGCTCGAGATCTAAGCCATTACGCTGGTGGCACGGTGGAGTTCGATGTGCGCGTGCTCGACTGGGGCAGCACAGTCAGTGGCTTGGAATTCAAACTGGAGTGCATATGGCCCTGCGAAAGCGCGAGCTTTCCGCTCACGATTCCTAATCTGAACCAGTGGTATCACTTTTCGTTTGACGTGAACCAGCTGCAGGCCACCGGGTTTGATTTAACCAAGGCGGACATGGGCTTTCAGATTTTCCCCGCATGGGAAGGCGGCAGCATGAATGGCATCCATTTCCAGCTTGATAATATTCGCTGGAATCGTTAGTCCCAAAAAAACCTGCTGGTAAAAGCCAGCAGGTTTTTTCCATTCCGCATTTATCAAATCAATACAAACACCGCCGAAATAACCCAATCGCCATCTGATATCCCAGCAATTGCAACTCCGCATCATAGCGGTCGCCCTCGTCGCGCATAAAAGCGTGAACGCCGTTGAATTCGTGCCAGGTGAAGTTGATGCCTTTTGCCACCAGGTTCTGATACACCTTCGCTCTGCCTTCGGCGGGAATATGCGGGTCTTGTTTGCCCCAGATCATTTGCAGCTCGCCTTTGATGTCCATGGTGCGGGTGAGGCTGTCGTTGCCGGGTTGTGACGGGGTCATGCCGGAGTGAATGTCAGTGGCATAGAAGCAGCTGGTGGCGCGCACGGCGGGGTGCATGGCGGCGCGGTAGGCAAGGCCGCCGCCCAGGCAAAAGCCCATGGCGCCGAGTTGGCCGGAGTAATACGGCAGACCTTGCAGGTAATCCACCATCGCC
>JBQGED010000430.1:0-1836 GCA_052039425.1 Sphingobacterium griseoflavum
GCGGTAGCCGAGCAACTGTTGCAGGATTGGTCGCCCGAGGGCGGTAATTATCTAAAAACGTTTTTGTCGCCAGGCGAAGGCAATCTGGCTTTCCCGGAAACCAGCGATGTGTTGGCGGCCCTGATCGGCGCCATAGTCACCAGCGCGGAGAAAATAAAGAACAAAGAATTGGGCGAGCCTTTTGGCGGTCGCCCGAATAGTGGCCGTATTAATCCCTATCGCCTCGAACTCTGGCGCAGCCAACTTTCGCTGCAGGCCATGCAGACAGAACTGGCGGCGAATGAACAACTATTCCGCGTTGGTGTGTTGCCGGTTCTGGAAGCCAATGGCCATAAGGATCTCGCCGACCGAATTACCGCAGCGTTTAAAGACAGTCGCGAACACCTAGCTCCACTGCCCGCGCCCTTGTTTACCAAGCTGCAGGAGCCAGATGCGCTGCCTCTGTTGCAAGCGGCCTGGGATAGCTTGGGGCGTCTTCTGCCGCTGTTAAAAACCGAGCTGCCGACCGCCCTGCAGGTGCATCTGGGCTTTAACTCTAGCGATGGAGATTGAGGCGTGACTCTGATCAATCGTCGACGACTCTTGTGGGGCGCGGGGGCCGGCGTGGTGCTGGCCTCCGCCGGCGCGGTGCATTTCACCGGCAGTTCGACCCGATTTCTCAGCGCCGCCGACGATGCGGAGGGCGGCCACTGCCTGCTGGGGCTGGACGCTACGGGCGAACCGACTTATTGCCTGCCGGTGCCCTATCGTGCCCATGAAGCCCGCGCTCTGGACGGTCGCCTCGCTATCTATTTCGCCCGCCGCCCCGGCCGCCAGTGTTATGTGGTGGATATGCGTGCAGGGACGCTGCTGGCCACGCTTGATGCGCAGCCGGGCGAACATTTTTGCGGCCACGGCGTGGTGGGCGCGGACGGTCGCCATCTATTCCTCACCACTTACGCCTTTGAGCGCGAGATGGGGGTGGTGGCGATTCACGAAACAACGCCCCCATTTGCCCGAGTCGGCCAGATGGATACCCACGGATTGGACCCGCACCAACTGGCGCTGCTGCCGGATGGTGCCACCCTGGTGGTAGCCAACGGCGGCATACTCACTCACCCAGATTCCGAACGGGAGATGCTCAACCTCGACAGCATGGACCCGAGCTTGGCGTACCTGCAGTTGGATTCCGGCAAGTTGCTGGAGCAGTTGCGCCCACCCCATCATCAGATCAGCCTGCGCCATCTGGCGGTGAGTTCTGATGGAGCGGTGGTAATCGGCGCGCAGGATCAGACCAGCGGCCTCGAACATCCCCACCCTCTGGTATTTCAGCACCGCTTGGGCGGCGAGTTGCGCGCGTTCCATGCCAGTGCCTCGGAATGGCGCCAGATGAACCAGTACATCGCCAGCATGGCGCTGTCCGCGGATGGCCAGCTGGCCCTGAGCACCACCCCGCGCGGCAACAGCATTTCCCTTTGGGATATGGAGGGCAATCGCCATATCCGCAGCTTCCCCGTGCGCGATGTTGCTGGCGCGAGCTGGGTACCGGAGCACAATAGTTTTCTGGTGAGCAATGGGCTCGGTCAGATGGTCTATCTGCGCCTGCAGCCGGAGCTGCGGCTGGAGCTGGTCTCCCGCAGCGCGAATCTGCGCTGGGACAATCACCTGATTTTGGTTTAAAGCACCTGATCCTGGTTTGAAAGGTTTTCTATGTTTCCACCCCTGACCCGCCGCCGCTGTCTGCAGACCGTTTTAGGGTTCGGCGGCAGTTTGGCCCTCGGCGCCTGCGCCCCTCGACAACTGCGCCAGACCTATGATCACGAGTTGATCCTCCAACCGCAGATGATCTCGCTGCTG
>JBQGED010000431.1:0-3050 GCA_052039425.1 Sphingobacterium griseoflavum
CTCCAGTCCACCGATATCGCGCATAAAATCCGGCACTTTGATCCCGGCTGCCCAGACAATTAAATCGGCGGGTATGGTTTCACCGGCTTTGGTTTCCAGGCCATCGGCGGAGGCGCGGGTAACGCTGGTGTTGAGTTTTACGGTGACGCCGAGGGATTCCAGTTCGCGGTGGGCCGTGGTGGATATGCGCTCGGGGAGCGCTGCAAGTATGCGTGGGCCCGCTTCAATCAGGGTGACTTTCAGCTGATCGTTACTGACGGCACTGAAGCCATAGTTGTGAATTTCCTTCACCGCGTGATGCAGCTCTGCAGACAGCTCCACGCCAGTCGCGCCCGCGCCGACAATGGCGATTTTCACCTCGTGATACTGCTCCGGCAGGCGCTGCAAACGCAGAAAACAATTAATCAGTTTGCTGCGGAAACGGTGCGCTTGGCGCGGGTTGTCCAGAAAAATGCAGTGCTCTTTGACGCCCTGCGTGCCGAAATCATTGCAGATGGAACCGAGGGCCATCACCAGATAGTCGTAACTGATGCGTGTTTCCGGCAAAAACTGTTCGCCATCCTCGTCACGCATGGGGGCCAGGATGACCTGTTTGGCCTCCCGGTCGATGCCCGTGACATTGCCAACACGGAAATGAAAATGGTGGTTGATGGAGTGGCCGCGATAGCTCACGGCGTCCACGCCGTCGTCCATGGCGCCGACGGCGATTTCATGCAAAAGGGGTTTCCAGAGGTGGGAGGTGTTGCGGTCGATAAGGACGACCTCGGCCTTTTTCCGCCGACCCAGGGTATCCCCTAGGCGGGTGACCAGCTCCAGGCCGCCGGCGCCACCGCCGACCACCACTATCCTGGGAATTTTCTCAGTGCTCGCTACTGACATAAGAGCCTCGACAATAAGTGAAAAATTTGTGAGGGCCATCATACTCCCCCGGCGCGGGGGTTCCTATCTACCGGGCGATGACAGCGCAGGTCCTGCTGGTCTTTGTTTATGGCGTAGGGTTGGGTAGCATGCCGCTCTGGTTTGTGCGGTGCAGAGGTTGCGCGCACGACAACTCATTCGAGAAATCCATGGGGGTTCCATGCAAGAGACCTGGCGTTGGTTTGGCCAGAAAGATCCCATCAGTTTGGAAAAAATCCGGCAGGCAGGTGCCACCGGCATTGTCACCTCGCTGCACCACATCCCCACCGGCCAGGCCTGGCCAGAGGAGGAGGTGCGCCAGCGCAAGGATGAGATCGAGAGCGCCGGCCTGACATGGGCAGTGGTGGAAAGCATTCCTCTGCACAACGACATCAAACTGCGCACCGGCCGCTATCGCGAGCAGATCGAAGCCTACAAGCAATCCCTTCGCGCCGTCGGCAAGGCGGGCGTCACCACCGTCTGTTACAACTTCATGCCGGTAGTGGATTGGACCCGCACCAACCTCAGCTACCGCCTCGGCAACAATGCCCAAGCCCTACGCTTTGAAATGACCGATTTTGCCGCCTACGATGTGCATATGCTGCAGCGCGCGGGCGCGCGGGACAGCTACAGCACTGAGGTGCTGGCCAAGGCGGAGGCGCGGTTCAACGCCATGAGCGACGAAGAGAAGGCGCTGCTGGAGAAAAACATCATCGCCGGCTTGCCCGGCGGCGAAGGCTCCTATGACCGCGACGGCGTGCGTGCGGCCATTGATGCCTTTATCCAGCTCGGCGAAGAGCGCTTCCGCGACCACCTCATTCAGTTCCTTGAGGAAGTGATTCCGGTGGCAGAGGAGAGCGGGGTGAACATGTGCATCCATCCGGACGATCCGCCGTTTTCCCTGTTCGGCTTGCCGCGGGTGGTGTCTACGGCGCAGGATGCCCGCATCCTGTTTGAGCGCGTGCCGAGTCCCAATAACGGCCTGACGTTGTGCGCAGGCTCCTTCGGCGCCCGCGGCGATAATGATCTGGTCGCTATTGCCCGGGAGTTCGGTCCCCAGGTGCATTTTGTCCACTTGCGCAACGTCAAACGTGAGGCGGATGGCTCATTTTACGAATCCGATCACCTGGACGGTGATAACGATATGGTCGGGTTGATGTCTGCATTGTTGGACGAGCAAGAGCGCCGCAAGCGCGAGGGGCGGGCGGACTGGCAGATTCCCATGCGCCCCGACCACGGCCATTTGTTGGCGGACGAAATCGGCCAGCCCGGCGTCAATCCCGGTTATTCCTATCTGGGACGTCTCAAGGGCTTGGCGGAATTGCGCGGGGTATTGGTGGCACTGGAAACAGTGCGCAATCGCAATCTCTAAGGCATGGCTCTATTTCCAATCCATTCCCAATTAAAGGAAACACATAATGAATGCGAAATATCGTCTGGGCGTATTGGCAGGCTTATTACTGGGATCCAATGCCGCCATGGCGGACGGAAAAATGTATTTTTCGGTCAGCGGTGGCACCTTCGATCATGACAACACCAGCGTAATACTGAATTCCAGGGTCGATACAGCCACTACGCCTATTACCACCACTACTGGACTGGCCTCCGAAGGTGACGAAACCGATCTGGTGAGCGTCGCCGCCGGCGTTGCAGATGTATCGGCGCGATTTCTCATCGAGTATTACCATCAGACCGGCGAACTCACCGGAATCGGTGCGGATTACACCAAGCAGAGCTTGTTCTACAGTGGCTATTGGACACCGAATTTGTATGTGCCGAAACTGCACGGCATTTTGGGTGCGGGCATTGGTGGATCGCAAATCACTCTGGAGAGTAGCAACGATCTTATCAATGAGTTTGATGATCGCGAGCTGCAATATAAATTTACCGCCGGCATCGAATACCGCTTGATAGACTTGGTGACGATTTTTGCAACTTACGAGCAGCATTACAGCCGCAACTTTACCCATTCCTTCAGTCGAACGGATACCAGCACAAATCCTGCCACCGTCACGCATTGGCAAATAGATGTGCAGGACTCGGATCAAAGCGTTATTCAAATCGGCCTGGCGGCGCGGTTTTAAGAAATTAAAAAGCGCGGCATAAGCCGCGCCTCGTTTATTGCCAACCACTCCTACATATTTCAATTATTC
>JBQGED010000432.1:0-22268 GCA_052039425.1 Sphingobacterium griseoflavum
CGAACTTTATCAATTAAGCGTTGAACATTATCTTTGCGCACACAAGGGCGGGCCGCGTCGTGCACCAGCACCCAATCCTCTTTCCTCCCCTGCTCCATCAACCAGGCTAAACCGCAATAAACCGAATCAGCGCGTTCGGCACCGCCAGTCACCCGCACAACAGATGACGCGCACGGGAGCTGAGCAAAACGTTCGTCATCTTCCGCCACGGCCACCACTGTGCCCGCGATTGCGGATACTGAGCGCAGTTTCTCCAGCGTGATTTCCAATACTGTTTTGCCAGCGAGAGGGAGATATTGTTTGGGTACAGCAGCGCCCATGCGACGACCCGCGCCGGCAGCGGGAACCAGCGCCCACAGTTGGGGGGACGAGCTCATAATGTGTTCTGGGATTTCTTTGTGGAAGCGGGTTGTAACACCATAAAAAAGGTTTCGCCCTTTTTGATCATGCCCAAATCCGTACGAGCGCGCTCTTCGATTGCATCCGCATCGTTTTTCAAAGCGAATACCTCGGCGGTCAACAGGCGATTGCGCTCCTGCAGGCGCGCATTTTCCGCTGCCTGTTTTTCGATTTCGTCTTGCAGCTGCACCAGCGCAGCGATGCTGCCATCACCGATCCAGAGCCGGTACTGCAGATAGACAAAAATCAGAAAAAATGCCGTCAATATCGGTTTCATAAACGTCGTGCATACCTGCCGCATAAAAAAGGTCGGCGTAACGCCGACCTATATAGCATAGTCCCTCTTGGGATTGCGATGCGTGGGATTAGTTCTTGAATTCCGCACGGCCGCGATAAGGCGCCTTGCCTTGCAGTTCAGCTTCGATGCGCAGCAAGCGGTTGTATTTTGCTACACGGTCGGAACGTGACAGCGAACCGGTTTTGATTTGGCCCGCAGAAGTGGCAACCGCAAGGTCGGCAATGGTGGTGTCTTCGGTTTCACCAGAGCGATGGGAAATCACTGCGGTATAGCCGGCATCTTTCGCCATTTTGATCGCGTCGAGGGTTTCAGTGAGCGAGCCGATCTGGTTGAACTTGATCAGGATTGAGTTGGCGATGCCTTTTTCGATACCTTCTTTCAGGATCTTGGTGTTGGTTACAAAAAGATCGTCGCCAACCAACTGAACCTTGTTTCCGATTTTTTGGGTCAAGCCAGCCCAACCTTCCCAATCACTCTCGTCCATACCATCTTCGATGGACAGAATTGGATATTTAGCGGCGAGGTCCGCCAGGTAATCAGCAAACTCTGCAGAAGAAAAGGTTTTACCTTCTCCGGCCAGATCATAAACGCCATCTTTGTAAAATTCGGAAGCAGCGCAGTCCAGTGCCAGAGTTACATCTTTGCCCAGTTGATACCCGGCATTGGCAACCGCCTCGGCGATAGCCTGCAGCGCGGCTTCGTTGGAAGGCAAATTCGGGGCGAAACCGCCTTCGTCACCAACAGCTGTGTTGAGGCCACGGCTGGACAATACTTTTTTCAGTGCGTGGAAAATTTCCGCACCAATGCGCAATGCTTCGGCAAATGTGGGCGCCGCCACCGGCTGAACCATAAACTCCTGAATGTCCACGTTGTTATCAGCGTGCTCGCCGCCGTTGACGATGTTCATCATGGGCACAGGCATGGTGTACTGACCAGGGGTGCCGTTGATATCGGCGATGTGCGCGTAAAGCGGAACTTTTTTGTCGATGGCAGCGGCTTTCGCTGCGGCGAGGGAGACAGCCAGAATCGCGTTAGCGCCGAGCTTGGATTTATTTTCCGTGCCATCAGCGTCAAGCATGATTTGGTCCAGCGCGCGTTGCTCAGCGGCATTTTTGCCCAACAGTAGCGGCTTGATGATGTCGTTGATATTGGCAACAGCCTTCAGTACGCCTTTGCCGAGATAACGGCTTTTATCGCCGTCGCGCAATTCCAGAGCTTCACGAGTACCGGTGGAGGCACCAGATGGTGCGCAGGCGCTGCCCACAGCCCCGGATTCCAAAATGACTTCCGCCATCACCGTCGGGTTGCCGCGGGAGTCCATCACCTCAAAGCCTTTGATATCAACAATCTTACTCATGGGAGTTTTGTCTCCGTTAATCGCACTACTGAATGGAAGCCAGACACTGCACCGTCTGGCGAAGGGATTTTTTAAGTTAACCGCGCTTAATCAATTTGCAGATCAGGAAAATTTTTTACGAGATCATCAATCGCTTTCATCTGCGCTAAAAACGGCTCAAGCAAATGTAAGGGCAAAGCGCTTGGGCCGTCACACTTGGCGTTGTCGGGGTCGGGATGCGCTTCCAAAAACAACCCAGCCAAGCCAACAGCCAAACCAGCACGCGCCAATTCATGCACCTGACGGCGGCGGCCGCCGGATGCGGCGCCCAGGGCATCGCGGGTTTGCAACGCGTGAGTCGCATCAAAAATCACCGGCAGATCGCCACTGACTTCTCGCATGGTACGGAAGCCCAGCATATCGACGACAAGATTGTCATAGCCGAAGCAGGTGCCGCGCTCGCACAGAATAATTTTGTCGTTACCGCACTCGCGGAATTTTTCCACGATGTTTTTCATCTGTCCCGGACTTAAAAACTGCGGCTTTTTGATATTGATGACCGCGCCGGTGCGCGCCATGGCTTCCACCAGATCGGTCTGGCGCGCCAAAAATGCCGGCAATTGAATCACGTCCACCACATCAGCCACTGGCTGTGCCTGCCAGGTTTCGTGCACGTCGGTGATGATGGGCACGCCGAATGTGGCTTTGATTTCAGCAAAGATTTCCAATCCTTCTTCCATTCCGGGACCGCGATAGGAATGAATAGAAGAGCGGTTGGCTTTATCGAAGGACGCTTTGAACACGTAGGGAATATTCAGGCGCTGGGTGACTTCGACGTATTTTTCCACGGTGCGCAACGCGAGATCGCGGGATTCCAATACGTTCATGCCGCCAAACAGGGTCATAGGCAAATGATTGCCCACTTGTACCGCACCGACTTCGATTACTGGTTTCATTTAGCTGCGCCCTTTATGCGCTCGTGTTGTTCCAGCGCCGCTTTAATGTAGCTGATAAACAGCGGGTGGCCGTCGCGCGGTGTAGAGGTGAATTCCGGGTGGAACTGACACGCGATAAACCACGGGTGATCTGGTAACTCCACCACTTCCACGAGCGTGTCGTCGGCGGACCAGCCACCGATGGAAAGACCTGCCTGACGGAATTGATCCAGATAATGATTGTTAACTTCATACCGGTGGCGATGACGTTCGACAATCACGTCTTCACCGTAAATTTCCCGCACTTTGGATGTTTTCTCCAGCCGGCATTCCTGCGCGCCAAGACGCATGGTGCCGCCGAGGTCGGAAGACTCATCGCGCTTCTCAACGGAACCGTCAGAGGCGGTCCACTCGGTGATCAGACCGACCACCGGATGCGGTGTTTTGCGGTCGAATTCGGTGCTGTTGGCCTCTGGCAAATTGAGCACATTGCGGGCGAATTCGATGATGACCGATTGCATACCCAGACAAATGCCTAGATAAGGCACTTTATTTTCCCGCGCGTAACGCACCGCGGTTAATTTGCCTTCCATTCCGCGCTCACCGAAACCACCGGGCACCAGAATGGCGTCGGCGTCTTGCAATAATCCCACTCCCTTCTCTTCGATATCTTCCGCATTGATATGCAGAACATTGACGCGGGTTTTGGTGTGAATACCGGCGTGGGAGAGAGATTCGTTCAAGGATTTGTAGGCGTCCAACAAATCCATGTATTTGCCCACCATTGCGATAGTAACTTCGTGCTCGGGGTGGAGCTTGCCATCCACCACACGGTCCCACTCGGACAAATCCGCTTCCGGAGCTTCGATCTGCAAGCGCTCACAGACGATCTGGTCGAGGGCATAGCCCTGCAGCATGCGCGGAATGGCATAAATGGTATTCGCATCCGGCAGCGGCACTACCGCGCGCTCTTCCACGTTGGTGAACAGAGCGATTTTGCGGCGCGAGTCGACATCGATGACCTTGTCCGAACGGCACAACAACACTTCAGGCTGCAGACCGATGGAGCGCAGCTCTTTGACCGAATGCTGGGTCGGTTTGGTTTTGGTTTCCCCAGCGGTGGCGATATAGGGGACCAGCGTCAGGTGAATCAGCAGCGAACGCTGTGAACCGAGTTCGACTTTCAACTGGCGCACCGCTTCCAGAAACGGTTGCGATTCGATATCGCCCACGGTGCCGCCGATTTCCACCATGGCAACGTCGTAGCCTTTACCGCCTTCGAGAATGCGGCGTTTGATTTCATCGGTGATATGCGGAATCACCTGCACAGTGCCGCCGAGATAATCACCGCGGCGCTCTTTGCGCAGCACCGTTTCGTAAACACGGCCAGTGGTGAAATTGTTGCGCCGGGTCATTTTGGTACGCAGAAACCGCTCGTAGTGGCCCAGATCCAGATCGGTCTCGGCGCCGTCTTCAGTCACATACACTTCGCCGTGCTGGAATGGGCTCATAGTGCCCGGATCGACGTTGATATAGGGATCGAGCTTGAGAATGGTGACTTTCAATTTTCGGGCTTCCAGTACCGCTGCCAGCGAAGCCGCGGCAATGCCTTTACCCAGTGACGAAACAACGCCGCCTGTAACGAAAATAAATCGAGTCATTGAATGCCTTTACGTAAAACCAGGGTCAAATGTTCAGTTGTGGTTCGCGCGTCGAGCAATCTCTAAGCCGCAAACCTCTGCGCCGGAAGCGTCGCTAAAAATCCGCGGCGCCCGTCAGGCGGGTGCAATTTGTATCAAGCGGGAGCCAATCAAACGGTGAGATAGTGCCAACCAGAGCAGCGGTCTGTCAGTTCGGTCGCGGAGCTTCTCTGGAAATTGTCATCGCCTTCAAGATGGGGCGCCAGGGTAACAGAAAAGCCCTTTTGCCTCAATCAGACGCGCGCCATTCCGGGCAGCGAAAATGACCACACCGGAACCACGCCGGCGGCACCCGCAGAGCCCTTTTCAATCCATAGATCGCCCACCGCCACTAATCGGTCGTTATCCAGAATCAGCGGCACATACTCGCGCAGCCAGGGCTCGAGGGCATATTCCTGCAGGAGTTTCTTCAGGGTTTGGGAGTGCGCCCGCTCGGATGGATGGGCCCGCACAACATCCGGCGTTTGCGCACGGGTTACTACAGAATAAGAACCTGGAGGCAAACCCGGCGATTGGGATTTCCACGTAATCGTGCCACCAGCGAGTTCGGCAGATGTCTGCCAGCGCGTAGGCAAACAATAAATGCGCTGGCGATAGCGCCGCAGCTCGCAGTCGCCCCAATTCAGCAGGGGATTCTGATCCTGCCCCGCCGTCAGCAGAGCATCCACCTCCTCCATCCGTTTGCGCGCCGGCAGCCGATAGCCTTGCACCGTCAGCCAGTGGCGCAGCAGGTTATTGCGGCGCGAGCGCGGCCAAGACAGCAGCGGACCCATATCCAGACTGATACCAATGCGCTCATCGCGGGGCTGGCATTGCGCCAGATCTGCAGCGGCGAATTCGCGGAGCAAATCGTCGCTTTCGCGCAGATGCTCAGTCGCCTGACTCACCTGGGCCGGCAAATCCGGCCAGCGCCGCTGCAGCACCGGCAATACATTCAAGCGCAGGAAATTGCGGTCGAAGCGGTCGCTTGCATTGCTTTCATCATCTACCCAGACCAGCCGATGACTGCGCGCATATTCTTCGATGGTGGATCTGTCCACCGCGAGAAAAGGCCGCCCCAGCCGCGCGGGTCCCCAATTACGCAGTACCGCCATACCAGCAAGTCCACGCACCCCTGCACCGCGGGCGAGGCGCAGAAAAAAGGTCTCCAGCTGATCCTGGCGGTGATGGGCCATCAACACCAAATCGCCTGGAAGCAATTGGTTTTCAATCGCCTGATAGCGCGCCTGCCGCGCCGCCTCCTCCAAGCCGCTACCGGCAACATTCACTTCAACCACCAGAGCACGGCATTCGATGCCGGAGCGGACGCAAATATCGCTGACCAGCGTCTGCCATTGCACCGCACGGGGGGACAATTGGTGATTCACATGCAACACCAGCAGCGGCTGTGGCAGCTGCGCCGTCTGCGCACTGTGCAACAACACCATAGAATCCACACCCCCAGACACCGCCAGCACCACCCGCCGCACCTCCGGCACATCACTGACAAACTGGTGAACAAGTTGGGACAGGGAGGTCATTTGGGTATAGTGGTCCACTTTTTTACAGCCGGGGTCAGCATGAAAACAATCGCCGCTTATGGTACCTGGACCTCTTTGTTGACGGGAAAATTTGTCGCCGGCAACAGCGTAAAGATGGCCGAGCCGCAATGGCTTGGCGACGCCTTGTTCTGGCTGGAAACCCGCCCTGCGGAAAAAGGCCGGCAGACGATTTTGCGCCGCGACGCCGACGGCAACATCAGCGAACTGCTAGCCAATCCCTGGAACGCCCGCACTCGAATCCATGAATATGGCGGCGGCAGCTTTGTCGCGACATCGGACGCCGTTTACTTCGTCAACGGCGAGGATCAGCAGATTTATCGCCTGGACCTGGCCACCGGCACCATCACCCCCATCACCCGAACAGAGTCCTGTCGTTACGGCGACTTGCACTATTCCTCGGCGCACCATTGTTTGCTGGCCGTTTGCGAAGATCACTCCAAGCCTGATGCCGAGCCGCAAAACCGCCTGATCAGCCTCGACCTCGCCAGCGGCGATATCGCTCTGGTAGAGACCGACCACGCTTTTGTCACGTCCGCCCAAGTCTCGCCAGATGGTGCTTGGCTCGCCTATATCACCTGGGATCATCCGGATATGCCCTGGCAGGCGACGCAGCTGTGGCTTCGCCCCATGGAAAGCGCCCTTCACTTTGGTGACTCGCACCAGCTGAGCAGCGACGTGCGGGCGAGCGTTTGCCAGCCGCGCTGGTCGCCCGAAGGTGACCTCTATTGGATTTCCGATCGCAGTGGGTGGTGGAACCTGTACCGCCTGCCACAGCCATCTCAGGCAGATAGCGAAGGTATCGCCGTGGCGCCCATGGATGCGGATTTTACGCCGCCGCCATGGGTATGCCATCAATCTACCTATGGCTTTCTTGATCAGCAGCAATTGCTGGTCAGCTATACCCAAAACGGTATCTGGCATGTGGCGCGGTTGGCGCAAACGCAGGACGCCTGGAAGCTTTCTGCTCCGCTGTTGCCTGCGTGTAATTCGGTGCAAACCATTACTTGCGCCGCTGGCCGCGCAGCGATATTGGGTGGCGGCACTGATCTCACTCAGGGGCTTTGGCTCGGCGACACTCGGCAGCTGGAATTGGTTGCCAGTCAGGCGCCGTTGAAAAAAGAAGAAATCGCCTGCGCGCGCGCAGTGACCTTTCCCACCGCCAATGGCCAATACGCCCACGGCTTTTTCTATGCCCCGCACAACGCCAGCTTTGCCGCGCCGATGGGAGAACTGCCACCGCTAATTGTGATCGGTCACGGCGGTCCGACAGCAGCCTCTGACGCGGCGTTGAATTTGAAGATTCAATTCTGGACTCAGCGCGGTTTCGCTGTATTTGATGTGAATTACCGCGGCAGCACCGGGTTCGGCCGGCCTTATCGCGAAGCGCTCGATGGGCAGTGGGGCGTGGTGGACGTGGACGATTTATGCGCAGCCGCCGAATACGCCACGACGCAGGGCTGGGTACATCCACGTCAACGTATTATTCGCGGCAGCAGCGCCGGGGGCTACAGTGTGCTCGCTGCGCTGACAGACCGACAAGTATTTAACGCTGGCGTCAGCCTTTACGGCATTGGGGATCTGGAAACTCTGGCGCGGGATACCCATAAATTCGAGGCGAATTATCTGAACAGCCTCATCGGTCCCTATCCCGAGCAACAGATGTTGTATCAACAGCGCTCGCCCCTTCACAAAGCCGGCAACATTCGCTGCCCGCTGTTGGTATTCCAGGGATTACTCGACAAAGTGGTACCGCCGGAACAGGCCGAACAGATGGTGGCTGCGGTGAAAAATGCCGGCGTGCCGGTCGCCTATGTCGCCTATCCCGAGGAAGGTCACGGCTTTCGTAGTGCCCAAACAATTCAACACCAACTGGACATTGAGTTGAGTTTCTATCGCACCATTTTTCATCTGGCGGACAATACCGCGCAGGAGGATAGGAGCAACATCCACAACTGGCCCCAAATTACACCATGAGCGCTGGCGCCTATACCAAGAGACAATCCGTTTTAACAATTTTCCGTTTTTAATATGAGCACACCACTAATAACAGAAGAAGGCCTCGCCAAACTCAAAGCTGAGCTGGATTACCTGTGGCGAACCGAACGGCCCGAAGTGACCAAAAAAGTGACTTGGGCAGCCAGTCTCGGTGATCGCAGTGAGAATGCCGATTATCAATACAACAAAAAAAGATTGCGCGAAATAGATCGCAGGGTGCGCTATCTACGCAAAAGAATTGATTCATTAAAAGTTGTCCCTTACGCCAAAGAACAAGAGGGCACCGTCTACTTTGGCAGCTGGGTCAAAATCGAAAACGAGGAAGGCGAAACCAAAGAATTTCGCATCGTTGGCTACGATGAAATTTTTGGTGAGAAAAACTACATTTCCGTCGACTCACCTATGGCCAGGGCATTATTGCGTAAACAAGTGGGTGACGAAGCCGTTGTCAAAACGGAAGCGGGTGAATTCTATTGGGAAATCATTTCGATAACTTACCGGAAACAATCTTCAGCGGTTGAATAACGCTGAACCAGAGTTATGTGAACAGGATTGGGGAATCTTTAAAGCGGGCAAACAATGTTTGCCCGGCAAATTAACAATCGATAAGAAAAGTGAACATCCCTGTTCAATAAGATTCCAGTTAGCAGTAGCGCATTAAATACATCGACTAATACAGAGTTTCTACAGTTTGATCGCTGTAGCGTACAGTGCCTGATGTGATTTCGCCGTACAAAATGTTGTCGAGATACAAACCGCCAGAAAGCTGCTTCTTGCCATTCCCACCGGTTGTTTCACTCATACGCGCACTCACATTGTCTTGGTTGGTAATCATCAGCGTACCTATAGGCTCACCGTCCTCCACAGCCAAGCTCGCGCGGAATTGTTTGCCTGGATAGCGGATGGTCAATGACGTATCCGCTGCATCCAAGCCAGTTCGGCTCGCGCTAAAGTTGACGACAACCGCACTAGGAATGCCGGTTAATTTTGCGGTGAAGAACAAACTGCCGTTAGCTTTAACGTACTGCTGCTCGGTTTCCGCCACTATCGTATTAGTGCCATTCACCCAAGTTTCCGTCAAGCTCATGCCTTTGGCATCGCCAGACAAGGACAGGGCAAACTGGGCAGCCTCACCAGCAGAATTATGGATATTACCGCTAAAAGAAAAGGCAAGATCATCAAGAGCAAGTTCCGTGGTATCACCCGTACGTTCAGAGGTTGACTCAAGCTCAACATTATTAGCAGTGGCCTCCAAACGTCCGCTCAACACGATAGGTAAATCAACATTCAGCTGCTTGAGTTCTGCCTGCAACAGCAAATGCAAAGTACTTAATACGTGGGTTTCAGCCAAAGCCGCTTGTGAACCTTCGTAATCCACTTCAACAGAACCGTTGGTAATGCTCAATTTCAAATCTGCTGTTTCAGCGCTACCGGATACGTTGTATTGACCCACGGCCAAATCGTCAGCTGCGCCGTCTTGCAATTCCAACGCATTCGTCGCACTTAAGCTGACATCAACCGACGTATTATCCACTTGTACAGCGTCATCAATACTTAAGGAAACACTGTCATCCGCCGCCGTAATCGCAACGGGAATTCCAGTATCACTGGCATAAGATGTTAAAGCGTTGTTCGCTTGATAAGCGCGGTTCGCATCATCCAACGCGGTGGCGGCTAATGCTAATGCTTCAATTAATGCAGCCGCATCTGCGCTCGATGCCATTTCCGCACCTTCAATTTGCAACGCAAAATCATCAGCGATCGCTCCGATGGTGCCATCTTCGATGGTCTGCTCGCCAAATGAAAACACCAAATTACGCAAATCCCCAACCATTGCTTTCACTTTTCCCAGCGCGCTTAAGTTTGAGGATTGACTTGCAGTACCTTGAGAATAAACATCGGGTTCTTCAAGCGATAGCAACTGCCCTTCTGTTCTCAAGTTTTGAGTATTGGATGTTAAATCTATACCGCTCGATTCAGGCAGCAAGCTTGCGACGCGATTCAAAGCATCAGCAGCGCGATTGATAATTTCGCTCATGCTGGTTTCGCTAGCATCGGAAGTATTGGCAGCCACACCTTTTTCAACATAGCCATCAATAAAATCTCTGAGTGCACCACCCAATGGCGTGGATGCCGGCTTATCGTCTTGAATGGCCGACAAGAGACCTGCGTTTAATGCGTTGTAACGAGCAGTCTGCGAATCCAGCAGCAAATCACGGACGGTCGGCGCAGAAGGTTTGGTTAAATCAATAACGGGAAGACTCGTGATATTTGACGAAATACCAAAACGATTGGCCACTTGAGAATTACTTTCTGCAACATACCGCCGAATATCCTCTAAACTACTGCTCTCGTTTTCTTGCAGCTTGGATAACGCTAAAGAAGCCGCAATATCCGTAAATGCACTGAGGTTAACATTTTGATCCTCTTCAACTGAAGGCACAATTGCACTCAGCTGAAAATCATCATCAACCGGCGTCGACTCACCAAAATCTGCATCACCACAACCTTGTGGCAAGTCGCAAATCATGCTTGAACCTTCGGTTGGCGAAACTTTAATAACAATTGGCGACCCAACGTGTCTTCTGGGAATATCCAAACTGTAGCCACCGTCAAGGCCTGTCATGCCTAAGGAAATAGGATCCCCTTCGCTAACACCATTACTATTTAGAAGATGTGCCGTAGCCGAAAAATTTTGCAAAACACCCTTAGCCGCCTTCCCCTGAATGGTTACGGTTGATTCTGACGGTGGTGTTCCTGTTGAAGAAGAATGTTTTTTATTGCTATCACACCCACATCCCTGAATACCCACTGCAACAGTAGCTGCCCCTATCATCAAAAAGCGTCGCATTTTACTCATGTATATTCCTGCTTATTACTGAACGCGCACGGCCAGCGCAAATTTATGGCAATTCGAGACACAACAAAACATTCTCGACCCATAGAAGAGGATAGAAGGAACTTATGAGGCCGCAAGTCAACTGCAAATAAAAATAAGCCGTCAAAAAATTGGCAAGGACAATCTGATTAATTCGGCACCTTTAAACCAGCCAATAATTCGAAATGGAAAACACAAGAGATAACGAATTATTTGGAAACACGAAAATAAGAGGGAAAAATCAGGGTAAAAATTGTAGCGCCGATTTATCTAAAGGCAACTAATTAAGACAACTGAGTGATGTGCTGAATTGAGGAGAGAAGTAAAAGAGGCCCAAGCTCGTTGGCGCTTACTACCAAAACCTGCTCAGGACATAAAAAGGCCGCGCTCGAGATAATTTTTCAATGTGATGCCAAAGGTTTTGTCCTTCCATACCTGCTTGATCAGATACTCTTTACCTAACTCGCCTTTTTCGACCAGAGACAAATCGACCATGACTTCCTTGGGCAACGGTTGTTTATTGCTGTCACGCAGCATCACGATGCGCGGCAAATGGCGGAAACGCGGATTGGCTTCAATCACCATTCCCACCTCACCGGAATACAGCTCGACAATACTTCCCGCCGGATACAGGCCGACGGTCTGAAGAAACTGTAGCGCCAGTTGTTCATCAAAATGCTGGCCGCGCTCTTTATAAATGATTTTGATCGCTTCAGTTGAGGTGCGCGCAGACTGGTAGCAGCGGTCCGCGGTCATAGCGTCGTAGGCATCCACAATGGCAATGATTTTGGAATAGCGTGAAATGCTGTTGCCCGCCAGTTGGCGAGGATAGCCCTTGCCATCAATACGCTCGTGATGGCTCAAAGCCACATCAATAGCACCGGTATAAATGCCGGAAGAACTCAACAGCAAATTCCGCCCGTGTACCGTGTGGGCCATCATGATGCGCATTTCTTTGGGTGTCAGCGTATCCGGCTTATCGAGAATTTCCGGCGGAATTTTCATTTTGCCCACGTCGTGCAACAGGCCGCACATGCCGAGGTTCTGCAGCTCCTGCTCCCCCATGCCCAATTGACGGCCGAAGGCGATGGCGAGAATGCACACGTTGAGGCAATGCTCGGCGGTGTATTCATTTTCATCGCGCATTTTCGACATCCACATCAACGCGTCCGGATGACGGATCACCGAGTGGACACATTCATTGACAGTGTGGCGCGCCTGCTCAGTGTTAATGGCGCCGCCCAGGCGGATATCGTCGAGCAGGGTTTTGGTCAGGCTACGGGCTTGGCGGAAGGTTCCAATCACCCGGCGATGTTCATCTTCAAGTGGAACTTCGGGTTGGAATATATCGGGATTGACGCGGATATGGCGTGCGGTACCGACATCGGAACTGTGGGCGCTGATTTTAGGTTTGACGCTTTTCTCGTCGTCGATATAAACGTGCTCGCAATATTCAGCGATCACATCAATATCGCCCTCTTCTTCAATGTGAAATCCTTGCAGCAAAAAAGGCGTCTCCAACCAATCGCGATCCAATCGGCTGACGAACATACCGACACGTAATTCGCTAACGTGTACTTTTTTGGTATTAGACGACATTGAGCCTCGATTTCACTTCCCAGACACCTGAAAGCAGCTGGGGATGGCAGTCCGTAAAGGCTGATGTACGCGCGCCCTTGCGGACATTTTTTGAGCAGTATAAACAGGGCCCAAGTTTTTTTTCCATCACTTCCTGACGAGACGGAGACTTGCGCCACAATGCCTTTAAGGCACGCACGATCAGGTGCTCACCACACGAGCGATCGCATCACAAACATAATCCAGATTGGTCGAATTGAACCCGGCAATACTCGCGCGCGACGAATTTAGCATATAAATCGAATAATCTCCGCGCAGCTGTAAAACTTCCGCTTCACTAAGTCCCAAAAATGAGAACATACCTTTCTGACGCTGTACAAAATCAAACCGATTAGAGCCCAGGCGCGTCCGCATGGCCGCACTGAAGGTTGCGCGCAGACCGTTGATGCGTCCGCGCATCTGCGCTACTTCGCTCTCCCAAAGAGAATTCAGTTGCGCATCAGTGAGCACTTCCGCCACCAGCGCAGCTCCGTGGTCGGGCGGCATTGAATAAATGCCGCGCACAATGGATTGCATATGGCTTAACGCTGCAGTCGCGGAACTGGGATTGGCTGCCAACAGCCCTACCAATCCGACCCGCTCACGGTACACACCAAAATTCTTCGAGCAGGAGGCCGCCACCACAACTTCTGGCAGATGCTCCACCAGATAACGCAAGCCGTAGGCGTCGCTGTCGATATCGTCGGCGAAGCCTTGATACGCCATATCGACAAAGGGTGTGAAACCAACTTCCAGCGCCAGAGCCGCCACCTGTCGCCATTGCTCCGGCAGCAGATCCGCACCCGTCGGGTTGTGGCAACAGCCATGCAGCAACACCAAGTCGCCTGCTCTTACGTCGGCAAGGGCGGCCATCATGGCGGCAAAATCGACCGTGGATGCGGCCGCATCAAAATAGGGATATTGGCGAATGGTAAGGCCGGTATTACCCAGCAGTGGAATATGGTTGCCCCAGGTGGGATCGCTCACCCAAATGGTGGCGGAGGGGTTGGCGACTTTAATCAGTTCAGCGGCGACCCGCAGGGCGCCGCAGCCACCGGGGGTCTGCACGGCGGCGAAACGTCCCTCGGCCAGGGCGGACGACTGGCCTAATAGCAGCGAACTCATGGCGGCGTTAAACGCTGGATTTCCCACAGGACTGACATAGGCTTTGGTCACCTGCCGGGAGAGCAGCCGTGTTTCCGCTGCCAACACCGAAGCAAGCACGGGGGTCTCACCGTCTTCATTTTTATAGATCCCGACACCGAGGTCGACCTTATTGGGATTGGTATCGTTGCGGAACAGACTCATCAAACCGAGAATCGGGTCGGCGGGCAAAGTCGCTAAGCGTTCAAACATAGAGAAAAGGAATCCTGCGCGGCGGGCGCCTGTGGAATGAAACCGGCTGAATTGCAACCGTGAAAGGGCCGGATTATAGCCCCCGCAGCGGGTGAATACAGCCTCACCCAAACGGCTGGCGCTTAACCCTACTCCAAACTGCTTTGCAACAATTGCACGACCTCCTCGGGACTGAGGTCATCACAGGGCAAAGTAAGGTCTGCATAGCGTTGATACAGAGGCAGGCGCTCCTGATAAACCTCAGCGAGAGTCTGGCCAGGCGCACAGGAGAAGCCGCGGCTACCCCAGTTTTTGACCCGCAAAGCCACTGTTTCGAGGGAAATTTGCAGATATACACAAATACCGTAGCCGCGCAGGCGCTGCATCGCACGCGGTCCGTAAACCACACTGCCGCCGGTGGACACCACTGCGCGCGGCGGTAGCACGCAAGTAGCGACCAACTCCTCTTCCACCTCGCGCATGGCGACATAGCCGATGCGGTCCAGTTGGCTCTGCAGGGATTCCCCGCTGTGCGCCTCCAGCAGTTGATCAGTATCGATAAAAGGCGCTGACCAGCGCGCGGCCAGCAGATGTCCAATCGTGGATTTGCCTGCGCCCGGCATACCGATCAACACCAGACCGCGCGGCTGTGCGGGAGTTGTCATGGATTAGCGTCCTGGAAGTGAACCGAGAAGGGATAGACCCGCGAACAATATCACACTAACCTTAGCCAGATTTTGCGGGACCGGTAACAGGTTCAATACCGGCGCGCAGCGAGGCCAACAGGCTCGCATCTGCATGTCTGCCAAACACACCTTCGCCAAATCAGCAACAGAGGAGTAGATCATGGCCGGTCTCGACAAAGTGGTGACCTCCTACGAGCAGGCCCTCGCGGGTCTCGCCGATGGCATGACCATCATCGCAGGAGGATTTGGTTTATGCGGTATTCCCGAGGGGTTGATCGCCCAGATCAAAAAGTTGGGCACCCGCAATCTCACGGTGGTATCCAATAATTGTGGGGTCGATGGCTTTGGCCTAGGAATTCTGCTGGAGAACCGTCAGATCAAGAAAATGATCTCCTCCTACGTTGGCGAAAACGAGTTGTTCGAGCGCCAGCTGCTCAGCGGTGAATTGGAAGTCGAACTCACGCCCCAAGGCACCCTGGCGGAAAAAATCCGCGCTGGCGGCGCCGGCATCCCGGCCTTTTTCACCGCCACCGGCTACGGCACGCCCATCGGCGAAGGCAAGGAAGTGCGCGAATTTCACGGCCGCCAATACATTCTGGAAAAAGCAATCACCGGCGATTTCGCCATCGTCAAAGGTTGGAAAGCCGACCGCTACGGCAACGTAATCTACCGCCACACCGCGCGCAATTTCAATCCGCTGGCGGCGACCGCCGGCAAGATCACCGTGGTGGAGGTGGAGGAAATCGTCGAGCCTGGCGAGCTGGATATGGACAACATCCATACGCCGGGTATTTATGTGGACCGGGTGATTCAAGGCACCTTCGAAAAACGCATCGAACGTCGCACCGTGCGGCAGGAGGCTTGATATGTTGACCCGTGAACAAATTGCCATGCGCGTGGCCCGTGAATTGCGCGACGGTTATTACGTCAACCTCGGTATCGGCATTCCTACTCTGGTGGCCAACTACATTCCCAAAGGCATGCAGGTGATGCTGCAATCAGAGAACGGTCTGCTCGGCATGGGCCCGTTCCCCACCGAGAACGAAGTGGACCCGGATATGATCAATGCGGGCAAGCAGACTGTTACGGCGATCACTGGCGCCTCCATTTTCGATTCCGCCCAATCCTTTGCCATGATTCGCGGCGGCCACGTGGACCTCACTGTGCTCGGCGCCTTCGAGGTGGACGTGATGGGCAATATCGCCTCTTGGATGGTGCCGGGCAAACTCGTGAAAGGCATGGGTGGCGCCATGGATCTGGTGGCCGGCGCCGAAAATATCGTCGTCACCATGACTCACGCCAGCAAAAACGGGGAATCCAAACTATTGCCGCAGTGCACCCTGCCGCTCACTGGCGCTGGATGCATCAAAAAGGTGGTAACGGACCTCGCATACGTGGAAATCCGCGATGGCAAATTCTGGCTGGTGGAGCGCGCGCCCGGCGTATCGGTGGATGAGATTGTGAAACTCACCGCAGGAGAGCTGGTCGTACCGGAAATCGTTCCGGAGATGATGTTCTAAGCTTTTTGTCACGCCTCTTATGCGCCGATGGCGGCAGCGTTCACCATCGGCGCTTTTACAGTTCACTACAATTCAGGAAAGCACAGGTTGCGCAAACAGCGGTATGTTGCGCGACATCCTCACAAGACGGAGTTATGCATGAGCAAACTTTTATCCGCCGCCGGTCTCGCCACTTTGGTCCTGCTAACCGGCTGCAAAACCGGGTACAACCGCGCCTATAGCCCGCCTAAGGATCCCAATCCTCCGCCCTGTGCGGAAGAGGCGTCCAACCCGAATATCTCCAATGAAGCGCGCCGTGTGTTCAAAATGCTCGCCGGTTTGACCTGCTCGAACATTGCGTTCGACGGCTACATCATGGGTCAAAACGCCGGCTCTGGTAATGAAATCGCCGCTGCATCCGGCGACCGCACCTACGCAGCTCTGATCACCGCAGTGGATACCGCCACCACCCATCTCCCAGGCTTGGTCTCCATCGATTATGAGTACGATCAGATCTTCACCCTGGAGCAGCTCAAACAGGCCAATCAGAAGCTTATAGATCACTGGAAGGCAGGCGGTCTGGTCAGCATCAGCTGGTCGCCGAAAAACCCCTGGAATACCAGCTCTCTGCTCTATTCCAATAACGTTTCCCTGACGAGCCTCGTTGACGACTCCACCACCGCCTACGACGACTGGCGCGAGCGCCTCGATGTGATTGCGGAGGCGTTGAAGGAGCTCAAGGATGCCGGTGTGCCGGTGCTGTGGCGTCCGCTGCCGGAAATGAATCGCGACACTTACTGGTGGGGCACCCGGGCGAGTCATATCAGCGGCGAAACCGGCAACGCCAGCCGCTATACGGATTTGTGGGAGGACATGTACGAGTACTTCAAAGAGAAAGGGCTGAACAATCTGCTATGGGTTTACAGTCCAGGAGAAGGCCCGAGCGGCACCACCTCCGGCCCCACCGGCAAGAGTGCCACCTGGGCCTATCCGGGCGATAAATTTGTGGACGTAGTTGCCGGTGTAGCGCGGAATGACTCCCTGGCGATCAAGGACTACCAAGCGCTGATCGACCTGAAGCGCCCTTTCGGTATGGCGGAATACAGCCCCACCCCGGTGGAATTGGGCGGCACGCTCAGCAAGACCCCCAAAACCTTTGACGCACGCACCTACGCCGACCGTCTGCACGGCAGCTACAAGGCTGCAGGCTTCTGGGTGAGCTGGCACAACACCTCAAACCCGATCAATGATGACGAGGATGTGATTTCCTATATGGCGCTGGTCGACAGCGACCACCTGAAAGATCTCACCGACCGCAATTACATTCTCAGCATCGAGCGGATCAAGGAGCACAAACTCCTGGATTGATCCCCAATAAAAAAGGCCCTTCGGGGCCTTTTTTATTCCTGCTCGACGCGCAATTGCCGCTCCGGCGGCGGTGCGCCTATATGCGGTTGATTACGTTTTTTCGCCAGCTCGATTTGTTTCTGACGTTCGGCAAAACGCGCGCGCTGCGCTGGTGTTTGTTTATCGAAACAACGCGGACAGGTAATACCCTCCACGTATTTTTCCGATTTTTTGTCTTCCTCACTGATTGGCAGGCGGCAGCCATGGCAGAGGTTGTAACCGCCCTTTTCCAGCTTATGATTAACCGCCACTCGATTATCGAAAACAAAACATTCACCGCGCCACAAACTCTTTTCTTCCGGCACGTCTTCCAGATATTTCAGAATGCCGCCTTTCAAGTGGTACACCTCGGAAAATCCCTGCTGCTTTAAATAAGCGGTGGATTTTTCACAGCGGATACCGCCGGTGCAAAACATGGCGACTTTTTTATGCTTGGTGGGGTCGAGGTTTTCCGCCACAAATTTGGGCAGCTCGCGAAAGGTTTCGGTTTTGGGATTGATGGCACCTTCGAAGGTGCCCACTTCATATTCGTAATCGTTGCGGGTATCCACCAGCACCACATCCGGATCGCTGATCAGCGCGTTCCAGTCTTTCGGCTCCACGTAGGTGCCGACGGTTTGGGTCGGGTCGATATCTTCCACGCCCATGGTAACGATTTCTTTTTTCAGCATTACCTTCATGTGAAAGAAATGCGTGCCGTCATCCAATGATACATTATGGTCCAGATCGGCCAGGCGCGGATCGCTTTTCAAATAATCCAGCAATTCATTGATGGCTTGACGCGTGCCGGCCACGGTGCCGTTGATGCCCTCGTGGGCGAGCAGCAGCGTGCCCTTGATCTGGCGCGTATTGCAAAAATCCAGCAGCGGCTGCTGCAGCTCACGAAAATCCGGCAGACCAACAAATTTATAAAGTGCAGCTATAACGTTTTGACTCATGACGACCCCTAAGCGACAGGCCGCGCATTGTACTTGCGCGCCTGTTTTTTGACCAGAAGCGCGCGTGGTTGGGCGTCGGCAAGACTGTTAACCTAGCCTCCCCCTTTGTTGTGGTAGTCAGGCATGCAAGCGAAGTTCACCCAGGGCTCCATTTTTCGCCATATCAATGTAATGACTCTGTCCGGTACCGTGGGGCTGGTTGCCCTCTTCCTCGTAGATCTGGCGGATATGTATTTTCTCAGCCTGCTGGGTCAGGTCGAAATCAACGCTGCCATCGGCTACGCGGGCTCGATTCTGTTTTTTACCCTCTCCCTCGGCATAGGCCTTTCCATCGGCTGTAGCGCGTTGGTGGCGCAGGTCGTCGGCAAAGGTGATAAAGATTCCGCGAAGCGTCAGATCACCCATATCCTGCTCGCCATTGTTGTCACGACCATTCCTACCATAGCGGCGTTGTTATTGTGCATGGACCAGATCCTGGATTGGCTCGGCGCCAGCGGCGCAGCGAAAGACCTCGCGATTGCCTATATGGCGATTATTCTGCCCAGCATGCCGGTTATGGCGGTGGCTATGGCCTGCAGTGGTGTGCTGCGCGCGCTGGGTGAAGCCAAGAACGCCATGAACCTCTCGCTGATCGCAGCAGGGGTAAACGCGGTGTTGGACCCGATTTTTATTTTTGTCCTGGATTGGGAAATTCGCGGCGCAGCCGTCGCCACGGTCTGCGCCCGCTTTGCAATGGCCGGCTTCGGCCTGTGGCTTATCCTCAAACATCATCAACTGCTCGGCAAAATTCAAACGCCCAAATTAGCGGGCGATATCAAACGCTATTTCGCCATCGCCTTTCCCGCCGTCCTAACCAATTTATCCACTCCTATCGGCCTTGCGTATGTCACCTACGTGATGGCGAGTTTCGGTGACGAAGCCGTTGCCGGTCAGGCGATTGTGGGCCGCCTGCAACCGGTCGCCTTCGCCGGGCTGTTTGCCCTATCTGGAGCAATAGGTCCTATAGCGGCGCAGAATCTGGGTGCGCAACAGTTTCCACGAATTTTCGAAACGCTGCATAAAAGCGTGATTTTTGTCCTGGCTTATTGTGCGGTTGCATGCGGCCTGCTGCTGATCGCCACACCCTGGTTGGTCAACGCATTTAAAGTGTCCGGATTAACAGCGGAAATGGTGCGCTGGTTCTGTTATGGCTTCAGCCTGATTTTTGTGTTTAACGGCATCACCTTTGTCACCAACGCGTTGTTCAACAATTTGCATGCGGCCACTTACGCAACCCAATTCAATTTCGGCAAAGCCACACTGGGAACAATTCCATTTGCTTATTTTGGTGGAGCCTGGGGCGGGCCGTTCGGCGTATTCTGCGGAACCTTTATCGGTGCAGGGCTGATAGCCGCATTGGGAATTTGGGTTTGCAAAAGGCATATCCATAAACTGCAGCGTGATGGTGACACTGTAATAACAGAATCGCCTTAGAAAAATTTTGTGGCAACAACCCCTCTTGATAGTGATAAGATGCGGCAACGTTTCTTTGAAACTGTCTGCTGAACCGCTTCAGTTGAGATTCTATGAAATTTATTCTGCTCTTGAGTTTTCTACTGGCATTTCTGCCGGGGCAGAACGTGCAGCGCCTGCACATCGACCGGACACCCGATTTTGTCGCCCTGCTGGACCAGATCCAAGTAATCCCACTCAGCGAAAAATCGCATAAAAAATTCGAAATCCAAAACGACGATTTTTTTCTCCCTCCTGAAACACCAACGATAAAAATCGCTAAATGTCCCCCGCCATGTGTTCCTGTCATTCAAACGAGCCGGCAGACATTCACCGTTCCCTACTCCATCCGCGGCCCTCCAGCCATCGTCTGATTTCTCCTTTATTTATTGTTTACCGGTAATTCCCGGCAATACCGCCACACGCCACTCGCACGCTGAAAATCACTGATTTTCCGGGCGCGTGTCCTGCTGCGGATAAACAGTACCTTTTCAATTCCAGCATTTATGTTTGCGCGCGAGTTTGCCGCAAGCATAGGCGCCCCTGCGCCTGCCGGATTGAAATCAACCAGAAATCAATTTATGTCGTACAAAGCAGAAAAAAGCTTTTGGGAAAAATTCAGCGGCGTATTTTTTGTCATTGTTTTTCATCTGGCGGTGATTTATGGCCTCGCTGTAGGTTTGAATCACGATCCTATGGATCTGCTCAAGCAGCAAATCGATGCGAAAATCATCGAAGAAGCACCACCGCCACCGGAAGAAGCACCGCCGCCTCCACCACCGGATTTTGTACCACCGCCACCCGATTTTGTGCCTCCGCCTGATATCGAGTTCGCCGTGGACGAAGCTCCGCCACAAAACACCAACGCCATTACGGTTTCCCGCGAGGCGCCACCGCCACAAGTGATGGAAGCCCGCATGCCGAAAAAGGGTTTAACCAGACCGCCTTATCCTTCCTCATCGCAGCGTTTGGGTGAAGAAGGATTGGTCGGCTTATCCCTTTATCTGGAAGCAAACGGCAAGGTGCGAGATGGTCGAGTCGAGTCCTCCAGCGGCTTCGAGAGGCTGGACACGGCTGCCCTCAAACACGCATTGCGCGAATGGAGTTTCGAACCCTGCATTAAGGGCGATCAACCTGTTCCCTGCTGGCACAGAATCAATTTCCGCTTCTCACTCAAGGACACCAAAGGTGGCTGATCAACATCCGGAATTTAATCGAACGGCCTGCATGACAGGCCATGGCAATTCATTTATCCAACATCAGGATTTAGCAATGAAAACCAAGTTTATGTTACGCATTGTTTTACCACTCGCGCTGGTGTTCAGCGCGCAAGTATGTGTGCTTACCGCGTCTTACGCACAATCCACAGCAGAGTCAGCAAGCCTTATTCAGGATGAATCCACGGCCCCTGCAACCGAGGAACCGCAGGAGACCACGGTATTCGATTCGGCGCCACCGCTGCCGGAAATGTCTGTGCCTTCGGCAATGGTTGACGACGCCTCCAACGCCGCCACCGCCGCGGAAGCCAGCACTGCAGAAGCCCACAGCGGATACGGTCTGGAAGAACTCTGGGCGCAGGGCGATTTTGTAGCGCGCGGAACTTTGATCATCATGGTGATTATGTCCGCCGCCACCTGGTACGTGCTGGTAACCAAACTGATTCAGCAACAGATTTTATTAACCCAAGCCAAAGCCACCGGGCGTTTTTGGAAAGGCAAAAATCTTTTGGAAGGGCTGGGCACTTATAAAGAACACAGCGCCTTCCGCTCTGTAGCGCAGGATGGTGTCACCGCGCTGGAACAGCACCACCGCCGTCAAGGTGAAAAAATCGAATTGTCCGAATGGCTGGGCACACAATTGCAGCGCTCCGTGGAGCGCGTGATCTCGCAATTGCAAAACGGCTTATCGCTGCTGGCCACCGTCGGCTCCTGCTCGCCTTTTGTCGGCCTGTTCGGAACGGTGTGGGGCATTTACAACGCGCTGATCGCCATAGGTTTATCCGGCCAGGCGAGCATCGACAAAGTGGCAGGCCCCGTTGGCGAAGCGCTGATCATGACCGCAATCGGTCTCGCCGTCGCAGTGCCGGCGGTACTCGGTTACAACTGGCTGGTGCGCCGCAATAAAGTCATCGTCGACGGCTTGCGCAATTTCGCTGCCGACATCAACGCCAATCTCACCATGGGCGTCAAAGCCGCTTGAGACCCACAGCTGAC
>JBQGED010000433.1:0-7274 GCA_052039425.1 Sphingobacterium griseoflavum
TGGCGGATCCTCTCATCCAGATAATCAATGGCATCCGCGTAGGGAATATAGCGGTGATCGAGGTGGCGTTCCGGGTCTACCGGGTAGTGTTCTTTGACTTTCTCCAGCGTGATATTGCGATAGACCACCACCCGCACAGGCTCGTCGCCGAACAGAATCGGGGTTTGCGGATCCCACTGGTAATTTTTGGGGCCGAGGACTTTGTAGGCCATGGGTTGCGGGCCAAAATCTGCATACTGAAACACAATGGTGGAACGGCTGAGGCGCGAGGCGCAGCTGGCGAGTAGCACGCATGCGCACAGCAACAACCCAAATCTCATCGATCTCATAATTTCCATATGCAGAGCGCGGGACTTGAATCAGAAATTCGCGGCTTACAGCCAGCCTTTGCTTTTGAAATACCAGTAGGGCGCCACTCCTGATGCGATCATCAGGCCAATTGCCCAGGGATACCCCAGCATCCAGTCCAGCTCCGGCATGTGATGGAAGTTCATGCCGTAAATGCTTGCCACGAGTGTCGGCGGCAGAAACACCACTGCCGCGATAGAGAAGATTTTGATGATCTGGTTTTGTTCGATATTGATGAAACCTTGGGTCGAATCCATCAAAAAGTTGATCTTGTCGAATAGGAAAGTGGTGTGGGACATCAGTGTTTCCACGTCGCGCATGATCTCACGCAGGGTTTCCGCAGGTGCAGGCGCCATCTGATTACGCAAATGACGCAGTAAAAAAGAAATATCCCGCTGGGTATCCATCAGGCACAAACGGATTTTTCCATTGCTGTCTTCCAATTCCGCGAGCTGGCTGATGGCCTCTTCCAAATCCGCTTCCTCGTTTTCCAGCACCAGGTGACTGACGCCTTCGAGCTGGCGGTGGATATCCTCCAGGGCATCCGCATGGTTTTCGACTTTCTGTTCGAACAGGGTCACCAGCAGTTGCGTTGGAGAATTGCTCTCCACTTGGCCGCGGCGGGCGCGCATGCGCATCAGGCGGAAGTCCGCCACTTCGCCTTCGCGCACCGTGATCAAGCGTTCACCTTGCAGAATGCAGGCGACGGAGACCGTGTTGTAGCGGCCTTCCTCCTGGGTGAGGAACAGGGAGTGTACGTGAATGCCGGACTGGTCGACGAAGCAGCGCGCGGAGGCCTCGATCTCTTCCACGTCGTCTGATTCCGGCACGTCCGTTTGCAGCAGCGTCCTCAGCAGTTCTCTCTCGTCTTCGCTGGGATCTTGTGCGTCGATCCAGTCAGCTTCGTGCAATTGGATTTGGTGGTTTGGGCCATGCGCCGATATTTCGCTGATCAGACCGTTGTTGATTTTGAAGAGTCTCAACATGTGAGTAATTCCGTTAGGTGGCGGTTGCTCAGAAAAAAGGGCGCTTGGTCCTCAGTGCAATAACACGAAATAAATCACCGCACCAAGAATCAGCCGGTAGATTACGTAAGGCATCATGCCGAATCGATTGAGCAATTGCAGGAAAAAGTGGATCGCCAATATCGCCGTAATAAATGACGTAATGCCGCCGATCAGAAAGTGCAGCCAATCCACCACCAGATCACTTTGCGCCAGCTCGATGATTTTCGCCGCAGACGCCAGAGCAGTAATTGGAATCGCCAACAAAAATGAAAACCGCGCTGCCGCCTCACGGGTCAGTCCGAGCATCAGACCTGCAGTGAGCGTAACACCGGAGCGGGAAGTGCCGGGGATAAGGGCCAGCGCCTGGGCAAGACCGATAAAAGCCACATCGCCCCAGGTGAGTTTGTCCAAATTGCGGGTGCCGCGATTGCTCACATCGGCGATACCGAGGAGCAGACCAAATACGATGGTGGTGATGGCGATAATGGCGATGGAGCGCAGGCTGGTTTCCACCAGATCCATCAAAGCAAATCCGGCGAGAGCGGTGGGGATAGTACCCAACGCCACCGCCCAGGCCAGTCGGCTCTGACCGACCTGGCGGCGCTGTGCAATTGAGAGCATGCCGTCGCGGGTGATCGCAAACAAATCCTTGCGGAAATACAGCACCACCGCGAGCAGAGTGCCGACGTGGACGGCGAGGTCAAACGCCACGCCCTGATCTGGCCAGCCGGTGATAACCGGAACCAAAATCAGGTGAGCGGAGCTGGAAATAGGAAGAAATTCGGTGATCCCCTGAAGGATGCCCAGGATGAGTGTCTGCAAAATCGTCATGGAAAATCGGGTCCGTTTGGTCGGCGGGGAGCAAACCGTCGACGTTAGATTTTTATTCCAATCTGCCCTGCTGTTTGCACGCAGTCTGTGCGGTCGCAACCAGCGGAAGCGTGAGTGTGTAAAATGCCGGCCCGGCCGGCTTGTGAGCGGCGGCGAGTTTACCAGAAACAATTCCGTCATCGAGATGATCTTGTCCAATTCAGTCCATTATTTACGCCAGCAATGTCTGGCTCGTTCGACCCGGCCATTTCTCGCCCGCGGTGCGTCCGTGCGCCGCTGCTCCGTTTGTCTGTTGGCGGAATCCGTTTGTATCTGCCCCTGGGCCGCACCGCGCCAAAGCGCGGTGGATTTTATTCTGTTGCTGCACCATGACGAGGTGTTCAAACCCACCAACACCGGCCGGTTGATCGCCGACATTTTCCCGGCGAACGTCACTGCTTTTGAATGGTCGCGCACGGAGCCGCCCCCGCAGTTACTGGCGTTGCTTGTCGATCCTCGGCGTTATCCGGTCATTGTGTTTCCCGCCGACGCAGCCAGCGGGCGCACTGTTCATACCGAAGTACCTCAATTGGACGGCAGACGTCTCACCTTGATTTTGCTCGACGGTACCTGGCGTCAGGCCAGCCGCATGTTCCGTTCCTCCTCCTGGCTCGCCGGCTTGCCGGTTCTGACCTTCGCCACCAGCCAGGAAGGCCGCTACGCGGTGCGCCAGAAAATCCGCGATGGCCAATTGGCGACGGCGGAGGCGGCGGCAGAACTGCTGCGCTTATGTGGGGAAGAGGAAAATGGACAGGTGCTGGAAGATTATTTTTTGATTTTCAATGAGCATTACGTCGCCACCCGCAGCGGCCGGCCCGTGGTGCAGCTGCCCGCGCACCAGCGGTTGGCGGGGAATGCAGCTGAGTGATTTCCTTAATTTGAAGTCCTAATTAAACCCGCTGACGAGCGATTACGGAGGCATGTCATGAAAGCTCTGGAGCTGAAAATCCCGCCGCTGGTGCTGGTCCTGATCATCGGCGGTTTGATGGGGCTGGTGGCGGCAATAAGCCGTGAATTCTTGTTGCCGCTGGCCATTCGCTGGTGGGGTGCACTTCTGTTCCTGCTGCCCGGTGTGCTCCTGGTACTTGCCGGTGTTTGGCGCTTTCGCCGTAGCGGCACCACCGTAAATCCTCTGCAGCCGGAGACTGCATCCGCCCTGGTCACCTCCGGTGTCTATCGCATCAGCCGCAATCCCATGTATGCGGGCTTTCTGCTGTGCCTGTGCGGCTGGGCCTGTTATCTCGCCAACCGCTATGCGCTGCTCGGCCCGGTGATTTTTGTGCTCTATATGAATCGCTTTCAGATTCGCCCGGAAGAGCGGGCCCTGGAACGTCTGTTCGGTGCGGAATACGACGCCTACCGCCGGCTAGTGCGGCGCTGGCTCTGATCAGGCATCCAGCGCCGTCATGGCCGCCAGCTCACCGGTACGGGCCTCAATATCCAGACCGGTGTTGCACTTCAACAGCTCGCTGATCTGATGGGGCTCCATCAAACCCCAGTGGTAACGCAGCAGCGCGTCCTCGAGCTGATTGATGTAGGTCGCGATATCGTTGAGCTGGTCGGCGCTCAACGCCATTTTGGGGGCGCGGGTCAGGTGAACTGTATCGATCACCCGCAGGCGCAGCTGCGGGTCGCAAGCGTCGAGATTGATAATGCCGAAATCGGAACTGGTCTGGCTGTCGGTCATAGTGCTGTCGGTCATAGCGGTGAACCTGCTTGGCGAAATGTGGCTGCGGAAGACTCGCGTGACGGAGCCCGGCTGGAAAGCGGATCTTTTAGCAGATTTGCGCCGCGCCGTCGCGTTCCGAAACACATTCTATGTCCCGCTTGGATGAATCCTGCCGCAACGGCGGCATCCAATAATTGAAAGATCTGTGTAGCCCGCGGAGGAATAATATGCATTTGCAAAATCCAGAACTCCTGCAGCAAGCCAATTATTGGGATGGCCTGTGGCGCCAGTCCAGCAGCGGCGAAGTAATCGAAGTAAAAAATCCGGCTAATGATGCTCTCGTCGGCAAAGTGCCCCGTGTGAGTCGCGCGGAAGTTGCATCGGCTATTCAGGCTGCCGAGCGTGCGTTTATTTCGTGGCGACAGGAAGCTGCCCACAAACGCGGACAGATTTTACGCGCTTGGGCCGATCTGCTATTGCAGCATCAGGATGATCTGGCGGAAATTCTCACCACCGAACAAGGCAAACCCCTCGCCGAAGCTAAAGGCGAAGTGCGCTACGCCGCCTCTTATTTGCAGTGGTTTGGTGAGGAGGCGCCGCGCAATTATGGCGATACGATTCCTGCGGCCAAACCGGGGCAAAAAATCCTGGTGCAAAAACAACCGATCGGCGTGTGTGGCGCGATTACGCCGTGGAATTTCCCAATCGCCATGCTCGCCCGCAAAGTCGCAGCCGCGCTGGCCGCCGGTTGCACTATGGTGGCAAAACCGGCGGAACTCACACCATTTTCCGCCTTGGCTTTGGCGCTGCTGGGTGAGCGCGCTGGAGTGCCTGCAGGAGTGTTTAACGTGGTAACCGGTGACTCCGCGTCCATCGGCGATGAATTCACCGAAAATCCGATTATCAAAAAAATCAGTTTTACCGGCTCTACCCGCGTCGGCAAATTACTGCAACAAAAAAGCGCCACCAACCTCACCAAGCTTTCTTTGGAACTCGGCGGCAACGCACCGCTGATCGTATTTGACGATGCCGATCTGACTATCGCCGTGGAAGGCATAATGGCGGCCAAATTCCGCAACGCCGGGCAGACTTGCGTCTGCGTCAATCGCCTATTGGTGCAACAATCCATTTATGACGAGGTGATGCGAAAATTGAAAACAGCCGTGGAATCACTGGTTGTCGGCGATGGTCATGACGAAGGTGTCACTATCGGACCATTAATCAATCAATCCGCCGTGGAAAAATTCCAGCGACATTATGACGACGCCATAGAGCAGGGCGCCGAGCTGTTGTGTGGCGATGGCAAAGCCGATGGCAATTTTGTCAAGCCGGTGTTAATGGCCAATGGCAAACCCAAAATGATTTTTTCTCAAGAGGAAACCTTTGCGCCCTTATTAATCGCCATTCCGTTTGCCTCCGAAGAAGACGCCATCCAACTTGCCAACGACACACCTTATGGTCTGGCCGCGTATTTTTATTCCAAAGATATAGGCCGGGTAATGCGAGTAACCGACGCGCTCGAATACGGTATGGTCGGCGTCAACGAAACCGCCATCTCCAACGCCGCCGCTCCCTTTGGTGGTGTCAAATGGTCGGGCTACGGCAGGGAGGGTTCCAAATATGGGATGGATGAATATCTGCAGGTTAAGTATGTACTGATAGGGTGAGGATAAATTGTCCGCGTCATCTGAGGTTTGATGCGCGGCATCGTCAAATGCGCATACCACTTATTGAAGAATACGATAAATTACGTATTGTTCCTCTAAAACCACTCTTCTATAAATGCCCATCTGTTTAGCTAAAAAATGGCGACCAATAATAAAATCAGGTGGGTGACCTATGAGCATAGGTAGATGGATTTTTATCGGAGTGATGCTTTTGTCCAGCGCGTGTGGCGGCAAGTTTCAACCAACGTTGGAATTAGACGGCCATTGGGTTGTTGATCACGGTTTTGATGATGACTGCAAAGTGACAGTTTCCTTTTATGACAATCAAATGATGGCGCTCAGCTTTTATAGTTTAGCTGAGGGAGCCTGCCAGCCGGAGCTTTACGGCATCAGAGGCGACGCTGTATTGATCGACATAGCCTCAAAAAAAGATTACATCGATGGTGATGGCGCGCTGGCAACCGAGCTGCAAATATTTGTGCATGACCTCTGGTTGAGAAAAACCTTACGACTGACCGAAACGGCAAGTGGGCTGCGGGCTGTGATTATGTCGTCGGAGGATACTGAGATGGAATTGCTGAAGCCATTGCTCAATCAGAACTTCACCTTGGCGGCTGTGCCGACCGATTGGTTTCTTGAATTGCGGGGAGAGTGGGATGCCGGTTGTGATCCAGTGAGACTCAGCGGCTCGTGCGAGATACTTGAATTTCGCTCGGATGTGATTGGTCAACACAGAATGTATGAAAAATGTAATGAAGAGCTCGAATGCAATATTCACCGGCACACGACCGACTTTCTTTATGGGTTGCGCCATCGAGAGGTGCTGTCCGACGGCACCTACAAGATTGATGTAGTGGTTTTTGGTCCGGGAAGTGGTGACCGCCCTGCCGGCCAGTCGCTTTCCATGATTGTGTCGGCTGAAAGTGTAGAGATGGAAGGATTTGAGACCTTGACTCGGCCGAAAAAATTGCCTGTGGTTCGTTAGTTCAAAAAGTCATCCGCCGTTTTTGACGCGATGCTCCTTTGTTGGTATGCAGTCATCGCAGACCGAAAAACGCCGAACAGGTTAAATAGCAGCTGGAGAATTCAGCTCCGCCGATGGCGACGACTGCCTGCTGAGAGTGGATGTGCTGGTGAAAACTTGGAGGTGCTATCCGCAGCGAAGCTGGTATGCAGACCGGATTTGCGTCGTAGTTAAACTCGACGTTAACAGCTGTGTGAATTTGGTGAAGAGCTTCCTAAGGTATTGGTCGTGCCATTTTTCTTCATTGTGTTAACAAAAAATCATGATTTCCAACAATTGATGTTTAAGCTTGCGACTTGGTTGGGCTAATTCTCTGGCGGATTCCCTTACAATTCCGCAGGTTTGGGGAGAGTGGGTTGAGATGTGGGCCTGCCTCCATTTGTGTTGGGATTCGCTAATGGAATTAACCATGATTCTGAACTTTTCACTGATTAAATTTCCAAAAATCTGCTTAAAAATTGTGGGATTTGCCAGTCTTGGATTAATGCTTTCGGCTTGCGGCGGACAGAATGGCGGCGGGACCACCAGCAGTTCGTCTTCCTCCAGCAGCAGTTCTTCGAGTAGCTCATCCAGCTCCTCTTCATCGTCCTCTTCATCAAGTTCCAGTTCCTCATCCAGCAGCAGTTCTTCGTCCTCCAGTTCCAGTTCGTCTTCAAGCTCTGGCGATGCAAGCGCTGTATTGCCTGCGA
>JBQGED010000434.1:0-6847 GCA_052039425.1 Sphingobacterium griseoflavum
TCCGGGTTGGGGCGCCGCAGATCAGTCAGCCACTCTGATAATGCCTCATAACGCCGTAAGGGTGACAAGCTCACGGACTTTTCTATGGCTTTGTCCAGCCAGGCGGGCACCAGCGGGTTGATGCTGCTGGCGGGAATATAGGTCAGCGACTGAAGTGTTTTGGGATTGGTGACTTCCGCGTACCGGTTGCCGTAGGGCTTTTTCCCGGTCAGCATCTCGTAACAGATAACGCCTAACGAAAACTGATCAGCGGCCTCGCCGGGTTTATTGCCCGTGCGGTGCTCGGGCGCGGAGTATTCCAGAGTGCCGAGTACTTTGTCGCGCATAAATGGCGCTTTAACTTCTGCAAGCCCGGCAACCGCGCAGGAGCCAAAATCCACGATCACCGCGCCGCCTCGACCCATCATGATATTGGCCGGCTTGAGATCCTGATGCAGGGTTTCCCGGCGATGCATGGCGCGTACGCCACGAATGAGTTGCTCGATGATTTCGAGCGCGTCCGGAACGGCGAAGGGCGCGCGCTGGCGAATCAGCTCCGCCAGAGTCGGTCCGGCTATGAATTCGGTGAGGTAGTAAAGACACGAACGCGCTCGCGCCGACTCCACCACGCGCACCACATGCGGATTGTTAATACGGCTGCCGATCCAGCTTTCCTGCACGAACCGTTCGATATAGGCCGGATCGTCTTCATAACGCGAGGACGGCGTTTTCATCGCCAGCACACGGCCATCGTCGGTCGTCACTTTATAAATCTGGCTGCGCTCGGACTCGTGGAGAATTGCTTTCAACGTTAGACCATCCAGGCTTTGGCCGACTTCCAGCACCGGCGGAAACGGCAGTTGTGCGAGCGCCTGAACGGAGTCGTCTCGCGACATAGTGCCTTTGCTGTCGATGCGACACACCTGCACGCTAAGGTTGTCCTGGCTGCCGCGTGCGAGTGCGGCGTCGAGCAAGTGCCGGGCGAGCTGCTCCGGCTCTGCCAACCAAGCTTCACTCAGCGCCTGTATCTCCTGGTCGGTTAGCTGGTCATGAATGCCGTCCGTGGTCAGCAGATAAAGGTCGCCGGCTTCGAGCTCGAAGCTGTCGATATCGATTTCCAGCGCAGGGTCGGCGCCAAGGGCGCGGGTGAGGTAGGTGGTTTTGCGATCGATACGCTGATTGTGATCACGGGTAAGACGTTCCAACGTGCCGGCGCGCAGGCGGTAGATGCGGCTGTCGCCCACATGAAGCACAAAACCTGTATCCGCTTTGAGAATCAGGCAGGAAAAGGTAGTGAGGTAACCTTCCTGCAGTACGCTGTTGCGGCTCAGGGACCACAAATGCCGGTTGAGCGCTTGGATGACGCGCGAGGCGGACGTTTGCGTCCGCCAGGTCTCAGGTGTGGCGTAATAATCAGAGAGAAATCCAGTTACCCCCGCCTGACTGGCTTGTTTGGCTGCGAGGCTGCTGCTGACGCCATCGGCCACGACCATGGCAATGCCTTTGTGCGTGAGAAGCGCCCCGTCCGGAATGCGCGCTCCCACGGTATCCTGGTTGTCTTGTTTGGCTCCGGCCTCGCTGAGCTGGGTGAAGCTGACACGCAAGCTGGAGCTGAGATGTTCCACGTTATTCTCCGCCGACGTCAGCCGGGTTTGCGCGCGATAAATACCGCTCGGCGCGGGGCTGGGTGGCCTTCGGCGGTGCGGGCGGGATCATTGGGGTCGAGGAAATCCGCCAGGGAGTGGAAACGCATCCAATCGGTACTGCGCTGTTCCTCAGTGGTGGTGACGCATTCATCCACCACCCGCACATCTGTGAAGCCACATTTGCGCAGCCAGATCAACAGGGTAGGGGCGGAGGGCAGAAACCAGACATTGTTCATCATGGCGTAACGGCCGTCTGGCACCAGCACTTGGTTGGCGCCTCCCTCGATTACCAAGGTCTCGAGCACCAGCTCTCCACCGGGCTTAAGGGTGTCGCGAAGTTCGCGCAGATGATCCATAGGCGAGCGGCGGTGGTAAAACACCCCCATGGAAAATGTCGTGTCGAAGGTCTCAAGCGCTGGCGGCAGGGCTTCGATGCCCACCGGCAGCACATCTACCGGAATATCGCCTAGATACTTTTTCAACATGTAAAACTGCACCACAAAGCGCGGCGAGGGATCTATACCGATCACGCGCTTGGCACCAGCGCCGTACATGCGCAAACAGTGGTAACCGTTGCCACAGCCTACATCCAAGACGGTGCGACTGTTCAGCGGGCTCAGGTGAGGCAGCACCCTCTGCCACTTCCAATCGGAGCGCCATTCCGTGTCGATATGAATTCCGAATACATCGTATGGCCCTTTGCGCCACGGGATAAGCGCCCGCAGTGCTTGTTCCAGCTTGGCCAGAGTCGCGTGGTCTGCATCTTCCGGCTTGCCGATGGCCACCCGTTCGAGAAGGTCTACCATTCCCGGAGTGATATCCGGCAGTGCCGCCATTGCCTCATACCAGCCCGGCAGGTCGCCGTAGCGTTCAACAGACAAGCCTGCGGCGAGAGCGGCTGGGAGCGCTCGGGCGAGGGGAGCGAGCTCGGTATCGGCAAGCTGCAACAGCAGGGGCTGGAAATCGATCATTTGAAGGCGATGATGGAGGCGAAGTTGAAACACTGAAACCAACAGTCCACAGAACGGAAGCCGGCTTGCAGCAGCCTTTGTTGATGAGTCTTGAGCGTCTCCGGTATCAGGACGTTTTCCAGCGCCGTACGTTTTTGCGCGATCTCCAGATCGCTATAACCGTTGGCGCGTTTGAAATTGTGATGCAACTCTGTCATCAACGTCTGGTGCTCCTCGTCCTCGAAGGCGATTTTCTCGGACAGGATAAGCACGCCACCGGGCACTGTGCCTCGAGCTATGCGCTGGAGCAGTGCTTCGCGTTCCGCAAGGGGAATGAACTGCAGGGTGAAGTTCAGCACGCTCACTGATGCCTGTTCTATAGCGACGTCCTGGAGGTTGGCGCAGACCAGTTGTACCGGCACCTCGCCGGAGTCCGCAGCCAATACGTTGCGGCAGCGCTCGATCATATCGGGAGAGTTGTCCACCGCCACTATGCGCGTGTCCGCCGCGGCTATGCGATGGCGCATGGAGAGTGTCGCTGCTCCCAGGGAGCTGCCCAGGTCGTATAGATTGGTGCTGGTTTGCGCGTAGCGCTCGGCGATCTGGCCGATCATATGGATGATTGTGCTGTAGCCAGGCACAGAGCGTTTGATCATATCCGGGAAAACCGCCACCACCCTCTCGTCAAAACGAAACCCGGTCACCTCTTCGTGAGGTTGCGCGTAAAGACGATCTATGGAATCAGGCATGGGAGAGGCGCCGCTGTGCAAAAGGCCGGGATTTTACTCCCGCCGTCTATGTACCCACAACGTCAGCAGGTTAGACCGGCAGCCTGCCTTTCGCTTGTCATCATCTACACTGTTATGGTTTGAGCCGAAAAGGTGAATTTGCCGACAGAAAACGCAGCACGGCTGTAGGACCTGGCGGAACCGTTACGCGATCAACAGTCTGTAGGGCTTATGGACGGTGAGTGACATCAAATACAGCAAATTGCGCTTTCTGATTGCTGATGATTTCAGCAACTTCCGCGCAGTGGTCGGCACCATGCTGGGCAAACTCGGTATCCACCATATTGATACGGCGAGCAATGGCGCCGATGTCTTGAATAAATGTCAGCGCCGGACCTATGACCTGATCCTGTGCGACTACGACCTCGGTCCCGGCCGCAATGGACAGCAGGTGCTGGAAGAATTGCGCTTCAAGAGTCTTCTGCCGCGTACCTCTCTGTTTGTGTTGGTTTCCGCCGATGCTGCCAAGGACGTGGTGATGGCCGCATACGATTGCGAACCGGATGATTACCTGATGAAGCCCGTTACAGCGCAGATGCTGGAGCAGCGGGTGACCCGCCTGTTGCGCCGGCGCCATGCGATGTCCGGGGTATACAGCGCGTTAGATATGGATGATCGCCGCCGCGCCATGGCATTTCTGATCGATTTGTCCGCCACCGATAATCGCCACGCCCGCGTCGCGCAAAAGATGCTCGGAGAAGTTTTTATTGCCGAAGGTGAATTGCATAAGGCGGAAAGGTTATACACCAAGGTGCTGGAACTGTACCCGGTGGACTGGGCGCGCCTGGGGCTTGCCCGGGTGAAACACTTGCAAGGCGAGTTGACTGTGGCTGGAAGCTGGCTGGAAAAAATCGTTAAGGACAACCCTCTCTATCTGCCGGCGTACGACGTGCTGGCAAACAATTGGGAACAGCTCGGTGAAACGCAGCAGGTACAGACGGCGGTGGAGCGCTCCGTGGCCATCTCGCCGAAATCCATTTTGCGGCAGAAGCGTTTGGCGCAGGTGGCCGAGCGCAATGGCGATTTAGGCACATCGCTGCAGGCACTGCGCTCCACCGTGCGGCTCGGCGCACTGTCTTGCCATGCTTGTCCAGAAGACGGATTTCAATTCGCCCGCGTGGCCGCCTCGTCGCTGGAAAAAAAATTGCAGCCTGCTGAACCGTTGGTGCAGGAGGTGGTGGAGGTGATGAGCACCACTCGCCAGCGGTTTGCTCTGACGCGGGAACAGTTGAGCCGTGCGGAATTGCTCACCGCCCGTTTGTTGGCGCATGGCGGTAAGATTGATCGCGCTAAATCATTGGTGGAATTAACGGAAAACCAATTGCGTCACGCCAGCGAAGTGCCGCTGGAAGTCGATATGGAACGTGTTCAAGCTCTGCAGGCGCTTGGCGAGCATGAGCAGGCGGACAGTCTGCTGCATGAATTATTACAGCGCTACGCCTATGATCAGGGCGCTTTGGAAAAACTGGATACCCTGCTGGCAGAGCCGGTGAGCGAAACCAACAGAGCGATGATTGCGACTGTTAACCGTGAAGGCATCGACCTGTATAATCAGGCCCGCTTTGACGAAGCCATTGCATGTTTTGAAAAAGTGCGGCGAATTTTCCCGCGTCACGTAGGTGTGCACCTCAATATCATGCAGTCGTTGATCGGTAAATTGCGCGCCGGTCAAAAAGACGTTGAGACCATAAACACCACGGAGCGGGCCATCGCCACTATAGGTTCGTTGATCGAACCGGATCATTCTCAATACGCCAGGTTTCAGCGGTTGCAGGACATGGCGACCGTTAGCATGGCGCGTTACTAGGAAAATAATAATGACAAAACCGACCAATTCTGTAGATTTCTCGCTGGTGCTCGCCTCCAGTGTCCACGATATGAAAAATTCCATAGGCATGTTGGTGGCATCTTTGGAATCGTTTATCGAGGAATTTCCCCCCGTCAACGACCGTCAAACCAAACATTTCAATACGCTGCATTACGAAGCGTCGCGCATCAATGCTGAACTGGTTCAGCTCCTGACGATTTACCGCATGCAGAACGACCATCTGCCGCTGCGGGTGGATCAGCACTATGTGATCGATGTACTGGAAGATCAGTTGGCGCGCAACCACAGTTTGCTAGAGAGCCGCAACATCCATCCGCAACTCGAGTGTGACGACAGTCTGGAATGGTTTTTCGATGCTGATCTGGTGGGATGTGTGGTGCAAAACGTGATCGTCAACTGCTCGCGTTATACCCGCGGAAAACTGTTGGTGCGTGCGACGGTGGAGCAGGATGTTTTACGCATCACCGTGGCGGACGATGGCGGCGGTTATCCGCCGAGTATGTTGGAGAGTCCCTCTACCTTTGTGAACAGCGCGGAAGTCAATGAAGGTAGTACTCATTTGGGGTTGTACTTTGCGGAGGAAATTGCGCGTCTGCACAAACAGAAAAATCGCGTCGGTTATATCCGTCTGGAAAACGGGCCGCCGCTGGGCGGGGGTTGCTTCAATTTGTTTTTGCCGTGATCAACTTGCTCGCAATGGCGGCGGACAGTGCTGGCGCACCGGCAGGTGTATGGTAAAACGGGTGCCGACACCCGGTTTGGAATCCACTTCAATAGATCCCTGGTGGTGCTCCTTGATGATGAAGTAAGAAACGGACAGTCCGAGCCCTGTGCCCACACCCACATCTTTGGTGGTGAAAAAGGGCTCGAAAATATGTTTTTGCACTTTATCACTCATCCCCGGTCCATTATCTGCCACCTCCAGGGTTACCTGTTCCCTCTCCGTCGAAAGCCGGATGTTGATGGTCGGCGTTGTCTCGGGATCATTGGTCTGCTGAAGGGCCTGCGCTGCGTTAAGTAACAGATTCAACAGTACCTGCTGTATTTCAGAGGCGGAACATTCCACTTCAGGTAGATTTGGATCGAAATCGCGAATGATGAACGGCATGCGGGTTTTGCCTTCGGTTTTGAGTTCGAAGGTATTGGTGGCGAGTTCGAGGCTCTCATCCACCAATTGCGCGAGATTGTGCAGGGAAAACTCGGAATTGTGCGCGTGGGAAAATTCCAGCATGGTTTTAACGATTTTCGCAGCGCGCTCACCCGCCTGTTGGATGCCGTCAAGAAAGCGGGGAATTTCCCGGGTTTCCAGATATTGCACCAGATCGTGAAAAGGAATTTTCAATTCTTCTGCAGCATGGACATTGGCGGCGAGTCCGGGTGACAGACGCCGGTTGATGGTCTGCAGATTGCTCATGATCGCGGCCAGAGGGTTGTTGATTTCGTGCGCCAGCCCCGCGGCCATCACTCCCAAGCTCAGCATTTTTTCATTCTGTATCAGCGAGCGCTCCATTCGCACCCGCGGCGTTACGTCCTGCACCAGAATCACCGCGCCCAGAGTATCCGGCGACACCAGCGGTTGGATTGTCAGATCCAGATAACGGGCATCGGCACCGCGACCAAGCGGAATCGCCTCGCGTACATAAGCGCTACCTTTGC
>JBQGED010000435.1:0-4444 GCA_052039425.1 Sphingobacterium griseoflavum
ATCCGGAAATTGTGTGACATTGGCGATGCTGGACAAGGAAGGAGTCCGCGGACGCTCGACGATAGTCGGCGTTTCCGGGTTGATCATTTCCGGTTGCGTCGGACGAGTTGGGTAAACCAGCGCATCCAATTGATGTTCTTCAAGCAGACCTAATACCGCGCCCTGCACCGATTTCATTCCGTGTTGTTTGGCGGAGGTATAACTTAGGCTGGTAATCGGCGGTCGCTTGCCCAAATCGGAAAAGCGCGTGAAAACGCTCGGGTGAGGCAAAAAATTGCCTTTAGGTTTAGTGAGTTTTAAACCTTGTTCGCCCAACTCTGAAATGGTTTTGGGAAAGCCTGCGCGCAGAGTGCCGAGATAATCCACATAATTATCTTTCACTTCGGCGCGAATGGGATTCATCACTGTTTCACGACTGTTAAGTGCGGCGGCGGGAAAATGCAGCTCGTCCACCAGAACCGCGCCTTGCGCAGCTAATTCTTTCAGCGCCTCGTTAAATACGCGATCAACTTCTGGGTCGGTGCCGGTGAAATCGCGGATTACACCGATACGTGCGCCTTTGAGCGCGTCCGTTTTTAAAAACGGTGTGTAATCTTTGAAATATAAACCGGCACTGGTGCTGGTGAGCGGATCTTTTGGATCCACACCGGTCATCACACCCAAGGCGACTGCCGCATCATAAACCGTGCGCGCCATTGGTCCGCCGGTATCGAAAGTGAGCACACAGGGCATTATGCCAGTGCGGGAAATTAGACCGTTGGTGGGTTTGATACCGACCACACCATTGGCAGACGAAGGCCCGCGAATGGAGCCACCGGTATCCGAACCCAGCCCCAAAGGCGCAAACCATGCCGCAAGTCCAGCGCCCGTCCCACCGGAAGAACCGGAAGGAATCCGCCGCGGATCGTGCGCGTTGCGCGTCTGTCCGCCGCGGGAACTGTAACCCACGCCGCCATGAGCAAATTCATCCATATTCACTTTGGCGAGAATAATGGCGCCGGCGTCGCGCAATTGTTTAATGCTGGGCGCATCTTCGTAGGGAATGGATTTATCCAGCAAAAATGTACCGCCGGTAGTGGGCATATCTGCCGTGTCGAAATTATCTTTCGCCAAAATGGGAATACCGTGCAGCGGTGAGCGCCGCCCCGTTTTTTTGAATTCCGCATCCAATTCTTTGGCGGTCTGTAGCGCTTTTTTATTCAAGGTAATAACGGTGTTGAGCGCCGGCCCTTTTTTGTCGTAAGCCTCTATCCGCGCCAAATACATTTTTACCAATTGTTCATAGGTCAAAGCACCGGCATCCACCGCTGCCTGAATTTCCTGAATGCCCGCAGTTTCCAAATCAAACGTCGCGGCCTCCGCTAATCTGACGGCACCCATGGCAGCCGCCATGGCTGTGACAAGAACAAGTGTTCGCAATTTAAATGACTTCATAAAATCAGCACCTCAGGGATTCTATTTAAAGATTGATCACATCGCCCGGCAGCGCTGGCGTATTCTTAGGCAACTTCAGAGCTTTAGTCGCTTGCTCAAAGTCATAACCGTAACCCAGTAATTTGCCCTCACTGAATGCCGGACCGAAAAACGAAATGGTCACCGGCAATCCATCTGCGGTCATGCCGGCGGGCACGATCAAATCCGGAAATCCGGTTTGGTTGGCGATATTCGTGGGCGAGTCGGTGGGCGTACGCGGCTTCGGATCACCACTCGGTTTAATCAGTGAGGCAGCCGTGGTGTTGGTGGGATACACAATCGCGTCAAGCTTGTGATTACTTATCACACCTTCCACTGCTTTGGTGATCATCGCAAGTCCTTCATTTTTGGCCGCGAGATAAACAGGATCATTTAAGTCCAACGCGACTGAAGCTGTGTATTTCAAAGCAAAGGCTTTTTCCGGGCTGCGATAGCTGGTTTTCGGATCATTCGCCAAGCGCACCAAATCCTCAAATGTTTTCGGATATTTAGTTGCCGTGGTTTGCAGGTAATCGGTAATTTGCGTTTTAAATTCGGACGCCATCACCAGAGATGAAACACCCATGCGGCCTTCCAACATATAGGCGGGAAAAGTGATATCCACCGTGGTTGCACCGAGTTTGGTGAGAGTGGCGACCGCTTCATTAAATACTCGATCCACCTCTGGACTTTTGCCGGTGAAATCTCGCGCTATGCCGATACGAGCACCTTTTAATGAACCTGTTTTCAAAAACGCGGTGTAGTCTTTGGCAATTTTGCCCTGACTTTTTTGCGTCGCCGGATCAGCGGCGTCCACACCGGTCATCACATTCAGTGAAATCGCAATGTCATAAATACTTCGCGCCATGGGGCCGCCGATATCGAACGTCAGCGCCAGCGGAATAATGCCGTCACGGGACAGCAGTCCGTGTGTCGGCTTCAAACCGACAATTCCGTTGACGGAACTGGGGCCGCGCACAGAGCCGCCGGTATCTGTGCCCAGGCCGAACTGGGCGAATGCCGCTGCGATGGCCGCACCCGTGCCGCCGCTGGAGCCTGCGGGGCCACGTTTGAGATCGTGGGGATTCAAGGTCTGACCGCCGGCTGTGCTGGAACCATTGGGCACGGCACCGGCTTTAAGAGTGGCGGCGTCGGTGGCGCCACTGACGCTGCCGCCACCGCCGGCCCATTCACTCAAATTCGCTTTGGCGAGAATAATCGCGCCGGCGTCGCGCAGTTTTTTCACCGTGAAAGCATCGTCGGGCGGAACCGAGCCTTCCAGCAATTGCGAACCGCCGGTGGTGGGCATATCGAAGGTATCAAAATTGTCTTTGAGCACAATCGGGATACCGTGCAGAGGGCCGCGCACTTTACCGGCCTTACGCTCCTCATCCAGCGCTTTCGCCTGCGCCAGCGCTTCCGGATTCAAATAAATAAAGGAATTAATCACCGGCCCGGTTTTCTCGTAGGCCTCGATGCGTTTGAGATAGGCGAACACCAGCTGCTCAGAGCTGAGCTTGCCGCTGGCAAAGGCTTTATTGATGTCGGCAATGGTAGCCGTGTGCAGATTAAATGTTTCTGCGGATGCGGCGTGATTTACCGTCAAAGCGGCAGCGACGGCCAGCACTTTTATCAGGCGGCCGGTATTGAATGCAACAGACATGGGGAAGTCTCCAGCAACGCCATCGGACCGATGGCAGGCTGCAATGGAGACGACAGAGGGCGAACCATACCCTACCGAACAGAGTCTGCTGAACGCGGCAACTAATCTCCCTGAAGATAGGTCTGTAGCACTGTCAACCCAATGCGCACAGATAGGCGAGAACCCGGCGGCGCTCTACAATGCATCCAAACACCGGCTGCCGCATGGCGGCCACACAATCAATAAGAGTTCGATGATGCCGTTGCACACTACAACTTCAAAATTGCTGAGCCGCACGGGACTAATGCTGCTGTTGCTGCTCACACTCTCTGCCTGCACCACCAAAATGGCCTACAACTTTCTCGACTGGGCCATCGAATGGAAAGTGCAGCGCATGGTCAAGCTACAGGGCGAACAAAAAATCCTCACCCAAAAAGCCATCAAGGATTTTCACCACTGGCACCGCACCACCCAGTTGCCGCAATACGCCGATTATTTACGCCAACTGCAACAACGCCTGAACGATGGCCCGACAACGGCGCAGGAAATTCACGCGGAAACAGACAAAGTGCAAGTATTGGCGGATCAATCCGTGGAAAAAGTCCTGCCCGATGCGGCGGAAGTTTTGGCCATGCTAAGCGATGCACAGGTTAAAGAATTATTGAAAAGCGTCGCCGAAGAACGTGATGAATATAAAGAGGAATATGTCGACCCGAACGTCCGTAAACGCCAAAAGCTCTACTACAAAAAATTCATCAAACACGCCCAGGACTGGCTCGGCACGCTTTCCAAAGCACAAAAGGAACAGGTGAAAACCTGGAGCGAACAACTCGAACCGTTTGAAACGCTAAATTTAGAACAACAGAAAATCTGGGAAAAAGACCTCTCAACCCTCCTCGCCCAACGCCAGGACAAAGCCGCCCTATTAAAAGGATTGCAAAACCTGATGTTCCACCGCACCGACAACTGGCAACCCGAACTCGAAGCCATCCTTGACCGCAACCAGGCCATGAGCTACCAGCTGATTGCGGATTTATTGAATGGAATGAGCGAGGGGCAGCAGAAACATATGAATAAGAAGATTGAGGATTATGTGAAGTTGTTTGGGGAGTTGGCGGCGGAAAAAGGCCGGTAACAAAAGAAACAGAATCGTTTCCACATTACACCAAACACAACCACCCCTCCAAATCCTCATCATTCCAGCGCGACACCAAATCCATTGCGTCGTCTACAACCTTTAAATAGACATCAATAATTTCGGTCGCCAATTTAAAAAAGTTGTAGCTGTTGGTAGTGATGGTCATGCCGGAGAGGACGTCGGATTCGACGGTGTTGAGCAGAAACATTAAT
>JBQGED010000436.1:0-1937 GCA_052039425.1 Sphingobacterium griseoflavum
GAATTATTATCGGTGGCTGGGAGAGGTTTGCTCGAATATGGAGATTGACTGTGGCGGAGCGCGGTGGCAAGCAAAGTTGGACGCGCTGGGCGCTGCGCAACCCGAAATGAATAGGACTTGTTAAAAACGGATGTAACCAGAAAATCAAGCCGTGGGGCAGCCGTCATCAAGCTGACCGTGCCGGACGCTGCAGTACTCGGGTGATATTTTCGCCAGAGATTCTGCGCAAATACGGTAGCGTGACGCGCTACATCAGTTAATACATCCTCTGCTTCCGCCATGCGAGTATGAGCGTTCTAAGTTCAACTATGGGAAAGTCACGTCGACCAAATCTTTCATTGCGCCAACCAGCGACTCATCATCAGATAAAGGTGCAACGATTGCGGCGCAGCATGCGGTACGTATATCGATGCCGCTGCTAAACAACGACGCTGCGGCAACGAGCAATCGTGTGCTGGGAATTTCGGCCAATCCACGGTCGCGTAACGAGCGAAGCCGTTGCGCAAGTGAAACCAGTGCATGAGCCGTGGCATGGTCAACCCCGCTTTCCTGAGCCACGATCTGAGCTTCGGCCTCGGCGTTTGGGAAATCAAACTCGAGCGCTACAAAACGTTGCCTGGTGCTCGGTTTTAAATCCTTCAGCATGCGTTGATAGCCGGGATTGTAGGAAATCACTAATTGGAAACCAGGCGCTGCGACAAGCTTTTCACCCGTTTTATCGATCGGCAACAGGCGCCGATAATCCGTCAGTGAATGCAATACCACGATAGTATCCTGACGCGCTTCTACAACCTCGTCTAAATAACATATCGCGCCTTCGCGCACGGCGCGGGTCAGAGGCCCATCTTGCCAAACCGTGTTGTCGTGACGAATAAGATACCGGCCGATGAGGTCGCTTGCGGCCAAATCATCGTGGCATGCAACCGTAATCAGCGGGCGTTTCAGTCGCCACGCCATATATTCAACAAAACGGGTCTTCCCGCAGCCAGTTGGGCCTTTGAGCATTACTGCCAGATTTTGGTGGTGGCACTTTTCGAAGATGGCCACTTCATCGCCAGTTGCAAAATAAAATGGCTGGTGCGGCTCCGCGTTTGTCGCCGAAAAATTTTCGGGCTGTGTCATACAGATGCTCTTGCTACCGCAGACGTTTCCTCTTGATCATCGACAGTGAACGCAGGTGCATGACGGAAGAAGTCGTAAATAAAGAGCGCAACACCTACGGTAAACAACGAGGCTGTGGCAATTAACATCAAAAAGTGCACCTGAATTTTGAGCTGTGCGTCCAGGTATCCCATTCCCATGATTCGTTCAAGGTACACCTGTCCAATGCCAGCTGTTGCAAACGAAAGCGTCATGCCGAACATGCCAGCAATTTGCAACCAGAATGCCCAATAACCGAGGCTGCTGCCCTCTTCCGATCTTCCGCGGGTGAGTGATGGCAGTGCGTAGGTAATCATCGCCAAAACAATCATGGCATAGGCACCATAAAATGCAGCATGACCATGCATAGCCGTGATCAATGTTCCGTGTGTCCATTTATTTACACTTGGCCAAGTGTGTGCCAGACCTAACAGGCCAGCCCCGAATAATGAAAATAAAGCGCTGCCGATTGTCCAGTGCAGGGCGAGCTTATTGGGATGTGACATTCCCGCACGGCGAATAGCGCTGTAGGCATACATGGCCATGCCCACCAGCGCGGCAGGTTCCAGAGCACTGAAAAGTCCGCCGATTGGTAACCAATAGGTGGGAACGCCTACCCAATAATAGTGATGCGCTGTGCCCAAAATGCCTGCGATAAAAACCAGTCCCACAATGACGTACAACAATTTTTCCAACACTTCTCTGTCCGCGCCGGAGAGTCGGATAAGCAGGTAGGCTAGAAAGGCGCCCATAATCATCATCCATACGCCTTCTACCCAGAGATGAATGGTCCACCA
>JBQGED010000437.1:0-2513 GCA_052039425.1 Sphingobacterium griseoflavum
GCGCACCAGGGAAAGATGGGAAACGGGGACAAGGCTCATATTCAACTCCTGACAATCAAAAACTCTCTGTCCTGCTTAGCGGCAGCGAGTGTCAAAACTTGAATATTTTTACTGAGATTTAACAACAAAAAAGCGGAAAAAATTTCCGCTTTCACATAACAATACCGATATTTTTATTCAGCGGCAGCTTATGCCACGGTCGGAATCGCAGAAAAATTCATTTGATCCCAACCGGTTTTTATTTCACCGATCAAGCCGCGCACTTCCACCAATGCCGCCGGTAATTCATCTGGTGAGGCCCCGGTGATTTTTTCCACCATATATTCATAAAGCGCATCAAGATTCATCGCAATATCACCGGCACTCATGTTGAGGCTATTGCGCAAGCCGTTAATGATGGCGATGAGCTTCTGAGTAAGAATTTCCAAATCCACCCGATTGTTTTTTAGATGCGCCTGCAATGATTGATTAATACGTTCAAGCGCACCGTCCATCAACAGTGAAATGATTTGGTGAGACGAAATTTCTTCAGTGTGCTCTTGAATATAAGCAGCAGCTTTGGTTTGCGCGACAGCCATAAATATCTCCTGAGATTTCTGTGCGGCAAAATATTGCCGCTATAGGGAAGTTCACAGGGAATAATGCAGGGATGGTGCCAACGAACGGCGGTCGGTACCGCCGCGAGATCAAGAGGATATGATTAACCGATTTGTTTCCAGGCAGAGCGCAGGTCGCCCAGCAGGTTTAGGGCCTCATCCAATTTGCTTGCCTCATTTTTGCTGTGTGCCGCTGCAAGCAGGCTTTGTATGTAGACATACAAGTTGTCCAGATTCATCGCCAGCTCACCGCCGACATCGGTATTAAGCGCTTCACGCAAACCGCCGACGATACTGAGGGCGCTATTGATCTTGGCGCCTTTAAGTTCAATATTGCCGAACTCCATCGCTCCCTTGGCCTGAACAATGCGCTCCATGGCTCCCTCATACAACATATCGATCAATCGATGCGGTGACGCGATTTCGACATTGGCGCGATACTGTACTTTTGCGTAGGACTTCAGGGCAGCTTGTGGATTCACGGGAAGCCTCTCTCCGTTGGTGATATGGGTCGGACTTCAAGGTTATCGACCCATCCCCCGCAAACTTTAGCCAAAAAAGTTCTGGCAAATGCGGATGCCGAAACACCTCTCATCCGCTCGCCGGAGCCGAATCGGCACGGAGCGGCATAAGCTTGCACAGCAGCGGATAGAGCATCAATGCCATGGCAATCGCCGGAAATCCTTCGTAGAGACTTTCGTGTAGTCCAGCCACACGCCACAGCAGCGCAACTGCCACACCGACGAACATCATGATTAGGGCCATGGATTGCGACACATTGCGCCCCAGCGCCAACAGAACCAGCAGCGGCACAAACGCCGCTGCCAGCGTTGACCAGGACATAACCACCAAATTGAACACACTCTGCCGGTTCAGCAGCGCCCAGGCCAGTGCACCGCCGGTGATCCCAAGGGTGACCCACTTGGCCAAGCGCAAATTGCGCCGGTCGCCTTTCAAATCGCAGACAACAATCGAGGAGCAGGCTAGCACCAGGGAATCCGCCGTGGAGATGGTCGCGGCAAAAATGCCGGCTAGAATAAGCCCCACCAACGCAGGCGGCAGCAGCTCGAGCGCTAGGGTTGGCAGCGCCAACTCGGCGTCAAAACTGCCGCCCTCCGGCAGCAGCAGGCGGGTCAAGATGCCGACAGAGGTGGCCATGCAATAAAAGATAATGAACCAGGCGTAATACCAGATGCGCGCGGTCATCATGGCGTTGCCACGCTTGAGCGTCATAAAGCGAATCATCACGTGGGGTTGCCCCACCACCGAGATGCCCGCAAACAACCATCCCACCAACAGCAACATGGCGCCAGCCCAACCGGGCAAAAAAGCGTTAACTGGTGCCGGTGATAAGTAACCTGGAATGTCAGTCAAGTGCTGCAGTGCCGAGCCCACGCCACCCAACTCCTGCAATGCGACCCACAACAACAGTCCCATGGCGAACACCATCACGACCGCCTGGGCTGCATCCGTCCAAATAGAGGCCCGAATTCCGCCTGCCAAGCAGTAGGCGATGACAATGCCCGCTCCCACCAGCGCGCCGACATATACCGGCCAATTCAGCAAAACCAGCAGCGCCTTGCTGCCCGCTACCAGTTGCGCGCTGGCGTATGCCCTCAGGACTACCAGGGCAAGCATTTAGGCGCACAGACGAAAAACCGGCATGGCTTTGCCCTGCCACTCGCTGAGCACACCGAGATAGCTGTGCTCGCCCGTGCGCTGGGTCGCCTCATGCAAGCGCCGATGAATAAAGGTCGAGCCGATAAAATCGCCCAATATCCAGCCGATCATGAGCCAGACAGCGGCCATCCCGGTGGCGTAGGTGTAGCCAATCACCCCGATGAACATATAACCGCTATTGTTGGTCGCCACAGCGGACAACCCCACTAGCCAGGGCGGAACACTTTGCTCGGCCAG
>JBQGED010000438.1:0-4421 GCA_052039425.1 Sphingobacterium griseoflavum
AGATACAGGCGCCGCCCGCGCTGCGATAAAGGCTATGCGCTTGGAGCCGGGGTTCGCCATGGTGGCTGTTCCTCTTCTAATGTCGATCCATGAATGCGACCGTAACGAGATCTGCATCAGACTTTTAGCTTTATATCAAAGCTCTGACGACACAGGGCTTATCCCTTATATAGCGGAATGTCTATGTAGGGAGGAGGGAGCAAATCCGGCGATGGGCTTTTTGGTCAATGAGCTGCGGCGGCATGAAGGACTTGGATCTCTCGCGCTCCTGCTGCAGGCTTCTGCCGACAACCTCCAATATGAGTCTCTCCGGCCCGTCCTGCATCAGGCTCTACCTTTCCGCTTCACCTGTCATCAGTGCGGCTTTCATGGCCGTCAATTCCATTGGTCTTGCCCCAGCTGCAAAACTTGGCTTTAAGCACAACGACTTTTGCTAACCATTCATTTGCAATAAATGAGGCTTTCTGGTAAGGTCGCGCCGCCTAAAATTGTGCTGTGCATCAAACAGCCAGGTTAGGTGTTTATAGCGGTTACGTGCTTTACCAGCACTGCAGTACGCAGCCGTTTAACTTAACAACCCCGTGCACTGGTAGTGCGGCTGCCTGGTATGTTCCAGGCCATCCAAATGAAGGTTATTTTAATGAGCGAGAGCTTTGCAGAACTCTTTGAAGAAAGTTTAAGAACCATCGATATGGAACCCGGCACCATCGTGACCGGCGTTGTTATCGATATCGATGATGAGTGGGTGACCGTCCACGCAGGTTTGAAGTCCGAAGGTGTTATCCCGGCGTCCCAGTTCCTGGACGATAACGGCAAATTGAATCTCGCCATAGGTGACGAAGTCCAGGTTGCCCTGGAGACTGTCGAGGACGGTTTCGGTGAAACCCGTCTGTCTCGTGAAAAAGCCAAGCGCGCCGAATCCTGGAAAATCCTCGAAGCTGCCAACACGGCTGATTCTGTTATCAAAGGTATCATCAACGGCAAAGTCAAAGGCGGTTTCACCGTTGACGTTGCCGGTATACGCGCATTTCTGCCTGGGTCTCTGGTTGATGTTCGCCCTGTGCGCGAAACCACCCATCTGGAAGGCAAGGAGCTCGAATTCAAAGTTATCAAGCTCGACCAGAAGCGCAACAACGTTGTGGTGTCCCGTCGCGCTGTTATGGAGCAGGCGAACTCCGACGAGCGTGATGAATTGCTGGCCACTCTGCAAGAAGGCATGGCAGTCAAAGGTATCGTCAAGAATCTTACCGATTACGGTGCATTCGTTGACCTGGGCGGCGTAGATGGTCTGCTCCACATTACCGATATGGCGTGGAAGCGCATCAAACACCCGAGCGAAATCGTCAGTGTGGGCGATGAGATCGAAGTTAAAGTTCTCAAATTCGACCGTGAGCGCAACCGCGTTTCTCTGGGTCTGAAACAGCTTGGCGCAGATCCTTGGCACGAAATCACTCAGCGTTATCCAGAAGGTTCCAAAGTTAAAGCTCGCGTCACCAATCTCACCGACTACGGCTGTTTTGCTGAAATTGAGACCGGTGTTGAAGGTTTGGTTCACGTTTCCGAGATGGATTGGACCAACAAGAACATTCATCCGTCCAAAGTTGTCCAGTTGGGCGACGAGGTGGAGGTGATGATTCTGGATATCGACGAAGAGCGCCGTCGTATTTCTCTGGGCATCAAGCAGTGTCAAGAGAACCCGTGGGATGCCTTCTCTCGTCAATACGCTAAAGGCGACAAAATCAGCGGCACGATCAAGTCCATCACTGACTTCGGAATCTTTATTGGCCTCGACGGCGGTATCGACGGTCTTGTTCACTTGTCTGACATCTCCTGGAACGAGCCCGGCGAAGAAGCTGTGCGCAAGTTCAAGAAAGGTGAAGAGATCGAAACTGTTGTTCTCGCCATCGACCCAGAGCGCGAGCGCATCTCTCTCGGCGTTAAACAACTGGATGAAGATCCGTTCACGGCATACGTTGCTCAGTACGACAAAGGCACCATTATCAAAGGCATCGTCAAAGAAGTTGATGCCAAAGGCGCTGTGATCACGCTGGCGAATGACGTTGAAGGCACTTTGAAGGCATCAGATCTGAGCCGTGACAAAGTTGAAGACGCGCGCAATGTGCTGAAAGAAGGTGAAGAGGTCGAAGCCAAAATCACCAACATTGATCGTAAAAATCGCACTATCATCCTGTCCGTTAAAGCCAAGGATGTGGACGATGAGAAAACCGCGATGAAAGAACACAGTGCGAAGCAGTCGGAGCAATTGGCCCCTGCAACCATCGGTGATCTGATCAAAGCCCAGATTGAGAAGCAAGGCTAATAACTTTTTATCTCTCAGCAAGCGGCCCCTTTTGGGGCCGTTTTTTTATGCATAATCCCCGCATCTATTGACTGAACCCGTACGCTGCATTGTTTTGCTACCATTCGCGGGAATTTTGTTGTATAACAACAACTTGCGTTTGTTTCGCCAAGTATCCCCTGTATCTTGTTCAATAACGCCATGAATTTATGGTGTTTTGATGGCGCATCTATGAGGAATGGTTGATGACAAAGTCAGAATTGATCGAACGTATCGCGGAGCGACAAGATCAACTGTCGCCAAAAGATATTGAGCTGGCGATTAAGTTGATCTTGGAGTACATGTCACAGAGCTTGGCTTCTGGCTCCAGAATCGAGATCAGAGGTTTTGGCAGTTTCTCCATTCACTACCGCGCACCCCGCATTGGCCGCAATCCAAAGACTGGAGAGTCCGTGGAGCTCGACGGAAAATATGTCCCTCACTTTAAGCCCGGCAAAGAACTGCGCGATAGAGTGAATGACAGTATCTGATCGAAACGTTTAAATTCGTAAAATTTGGATCCTTGGCCACTGACGGCTGTTTCCATGTCGGATATAATTTGCGCCCTGCAGCCAGCCCAGGATGGTGTCAATTTTGATAGTCCTTTCTTCTCAACTCCGAATGATTGCCATTTCGGTTGGATAAAGCTTTCAACTTAAAGGTTTTTATGCCCCCGGTTATACCCGTAATTCTTTCAGGCGGCAGCGGTAGTCGCCTTTGGCCGAAATCCCGACATCATTTTCCCAAACAGCTTCATCGTCTTTATGGTCAGCACACTATGTTGCAGGAGACCATGAAGCGTGTTGAATGGCTAGGCCAACCGCAAATTGTGATTTGCAACAATGATCAGCGGTTTATGGTGGCTGATCAGGTGCAGGAGATCGGTATAAAAACGGAAATTGTCCTTGAGCCGGTAGCACGCAATACGGCGCCTGCTATAGTTATCGGCGCTTTAAAAAGCCTTGAAATTTCACCTGACGCGATCATCGCCGTATTTCCTGCAGATCACTTGGTGCGGAATTCGCATCAATTCAATGAATCATTGAAAGCTGCAATAGAAGTTGCCCAGCAAGGCAAGCTGGTGACTTTTGGTGTAGTGCCTACCCGCCCTGAAACGGGCTACGGCTACATCAAAAGCGAGGAAGATCATGGATTGTTGCGTGTCTCGGCATTTGTGGAAAAGCCGAATCTGGAAAAAGCTGAGGAATATCTGAGTAGTGGAGATTATTACTGGAACAGCGGGATGTTTGTTTTTGCAGCCAAGAGTCTTATCGAACAGATCGAGTTATTTCAACCCGCCATGCTGCGACATTGCCGTGATGCTTTGGCTAATGGTGTTAAAGACCTGGATTTTTTCCGCCTGAATCAGGAAGACTTTGCTAAGTGCGCAAATCTATCTATTGATTACGCCGTTATGGAAAAAACCTCTGAAGCTTATATGGTGCCCTTCACTGCTCAGTGGAGTGATGTGGGCAGTTGGCAAGCGCTGTGGGAGGTGGGTGACAAAGATAGTAATGAAAATGTCTTTTTTGGCGACGTGATCGCCGAAAACAGTCAAGGCTGTTATGTCAGCTGCGAAGGCAGGCTGGTTGCGCTGGTCGGTGTAAAAGATTTGGTCGTCGTTGAAACTGCCGATAGTGTTTTGGTCACCCATAAAGACAGCTCTCAAGACGTAAAAAAGATTGTCGACTCATTAAAAGCCGGAAGCCGAAGTGAATATCTCTCTCACAGAGAAGTACACCGCCCTTGGGGGAGCTATGACTTGGTCGACACGGGCAATCGCTATCAAGTTAAACGCATTACTGTAAAACCTGGTGCTTCATTGTCTTTGCAAATGCACCATCATCGCGCAGAACATTGGGTTGTGGTGGCCGGAACAGCGCAAATACAAAAAGGCGATCAAAAGCAGATTCTTACGGAAAACCAATCTGCCTATATCCCACTGGGAGAAAAACATCGCATATCCAACCCCGGGTTGGTTCCTCTTCACTTAATAGAAGTTGCGAGTGGTACTTATCTGGCAGAAGACGACATAGTTCGTTTTGAAGATGGATACGGGCGCACGTGTTCCGGTAAATGAGAT
>JBQGED010000439.1:0-9588 GCA_052039425.1 Sphingobacterium griseoflavum
TCCAAGGTGAATCATGCAACGTCCCAGCGGCCGCACCGCCGATCAATTACGCCCCATAACCATCACTCGTCACTACACCAAACACGCCGAAGGCAGTGTCCTGGTGTGCTTTGGTGATACCAAAGTGCTGTGCAACGCGAGTTTGATCGAGGGCGTGCCGCGCTTTCTCAAAGGCTCGCAACAGGGCTGGCTGACTGCCGAGTACGGGATGCTGCCGCGCTCCACCGGCACCCGCATGGACCGGGAGGCCGCGCGCGGCAAACAGAGCGGACGCACCGTGGAGATTCAGCGCCTGATCGGCCGCTCACTGCGCGCTGCTGTGGATTTGAAGCAACTGGGAGAATTCACCCTAACCGTCGACTGTGATGTCATTCAGGCCGATGGTGGAACCCGCACCGCCGCTATCACTGGCGCCTGCGTGGCGGTTGTGGACGCACTACAGCATATGCAGCGCCGGCAGATCTTAAAAACCGACCCATTGGCCTGCATGGTGGCGGCCGTATCAGTGGGAATTTACCAGGGGGTGCCGGTACTCGACCTGGATTACATCGAAGACTCCAGTGCCGACACCGATATGAACCTGATCATGACCAATAAGGGCGGCATCATCGAAATTCAGGGTACTGCGGAAAAAGAACCGTTCAGTGAAGAGCAGTTCCAGCAGCTGCTCGCCCTGGGCAGACAAGGCATTCAACAGCTACTGGCCATTCAGCTGGAAGCTTTGCGGTCCTGAAAAGCCGCCGCCGCTAATTACGGGTTTCCGGCGGCGGATATCCCATCGAATAATCCGGCGGAAACACCTGGACATGCTCAGCCCGGAAGACACCGCCGAATTCATAGTAACCGCGCACCCGCACATAGGAGTTGTTAGCGACGGCGAAAAAGTCCGTGGCATTCACTGGCGTGTCGAAGCGGGCATAGGTGGTCTCGGGGGTCACCACAATTTTGGTGTTGAAAATGAAGAAAGCGCTTAAGGGCTCAGAGGCAAAGTAGGCCACACCCTGCATTTCCAACATCACAACTTCCACATCGCGGTTGTCCACCGCGATGCTACTGGCAACCATCACCTCACCAAACGGGTAGCTCGATACATACACCTGATCGCCTACACGCAGATCCCAGAAATTGATGCGACGATCGTATTCACCGGTCAAGCGGGTGTCCGCCTGCACCATAAATTCCTGATCCTGAACTTTGATCTTGCCAAGCAGACCGTAGAAGCCCCAGATCGGGTACACCTCTTGAATCGCACCGTATATCTTGGAGCGTGGCGAAGACAAAATTTCGATCTCCTGCGCAACCAGCACATCCGTATTATCCAAGGCACCCACCACGCGAACCTTGGCATTGTTCATCAGACTTGAGCGCTCAGCACCGCTGAACTGGGTCATTGAAGTGACCTTCACCGGCACCGAATCCATAAAGAAGCCGCCGCTGAAATCGAATTTCTGCACTATGCCCAGAAGTTCGATGCTGGGAATATTGCGCAGCAGGCGGTAATCCTGATTGAACGCCAAGGTGTCAGCGATGAGCAGACCGTCCTGCAACTCGCCACGCACAACGACCAAACGACCCTCCTGCAGACCACTGGTCTCAAGGGAGGGAGAATAGGACACGGCCTGGCCGTTTAGGGTGAAGCGGCGTGCAAAAACATCCAGATTGGCGACTTGACCCACCAATTCCACAAATGGGCTTTCGTCATAAGCCAACCGAGTGGCTTGGATGACGAGTTCGGCATCCAGCGGACCGCTCACTGTCACCCGCTGCCCGGGCGCCAGCGCGCGTATATCGCGCGGCATTATGTCACTGGCGTAAATCGTGTCTGCCAGCAATTGCACTCGCTGTCCTAAAACTGAAAACTGGTTGCGTTCCAAGTCCACCGACTGCACTTCGCCAGTGACGCGAGGTTGATAATGCACCTCATAAGCTACCGCTTCACCTGCTTTATTAATGCCACCCACCACAGTGACATAGTCACCCACATTCAGATCGATCTCGTCAGCAGGCTCCCCCCTTACCAGCACCTTGGCGTTGTCGGTGTTGTAATGAACACCATTAACGATGACACTGCCAAAACCGTTGATCGGACCAACTACGGACAATTCCGGCTTGGCACCGCTGCCGTCGATGCCAGCGTAGTGGCCACCGCCCCCACAACTTCCGAGCACGATTGCACATAGAATTCCGGTCAACCGCCGCCAATCAGCTCTTCTTATCATGATGAGTACCTGCCTCCTGATCGGATTGTTCGATGGCATACACACCTACGCCTAATCTAATTCCTGCGCTGTCCCGCGTCGTAGAGCCGGCTTCATTTTGAGGCCCGGCAATCTCGTGTTCCGACAACCAAGCATCTACCCGCTCTAGAAATGCTTGGCCTTCGGTATCTAAAAAGGCGTGGAAAGCTTTGACATGTCGGCTGTCGACCAAGTTATTGCTGGCGCGTCGCTCAAATCGCCGCCGTTGTTTCTGGCTTGGTTTGCTATCGTCGACCAAATACAGGTTGTGAAACAGGGTTTCTCCCAGCTCGCTGATTACCGATCCTGCGCGCAACAGCGCTTGGGGATCGCTCTGCGCAGGGAAGAAATAGCGACTGAGCGGCACCACGCCGTTTTCGCCGCGGGCGATGACACCGACCCGCAGCATCTCTTTGAAAAGTGCCTGCCGTGGCACGTCGCCACCAAAGCGGCGCACCAGGGCCTGAAAGCTTCCGTGCTCCCCCTCGATAGGCAGCTCACGCGCTTGATTATCACCAGCGCTGAATTCGGGATCTCTATGCCAGGCGGTGAGCAGACGGGTGATGCGATCCTGAGCAGTCTGCGCCTCCACCGCCATGGTGTTTTCCTGCAGCATATCCTTGATGCGTTTGACTTCTTTGCGGTCGATGCCGGTCAGAACGGCAATCCGGGAAACGTTCGTCGGCCTGCCGCGAATGCCATAGTCCTGAGCCGCCGCCTCGACAAAAATGGATTTGCACAGCAAGGCAAATTCTTTGTATGTAACACCATTGCGCAGCAACAGCATGATGATTGGCTTCATCAAGCTCTTGACCGTCGCAATCACATGCGCTTTGAGATTATCCGCCATACACTCCCGGCTACCTGGATGATTCCCACAGTGACACCAAAGCCCGCTTACAACGTACCGGTGCTGCTGATTGGCGGCCAGCATACCTGGACTTTGCTGTTTGCAGAACATTCTTCTGTGAAGAAAGTGATCAGGCTTTAACCTGATTAAGTTACCAATCTGGCGCGTATATCTTCGTGCACATGTCTCAAATTGTCGGTTTCAAGTGACAGGTACATCACGCACTCAAAAAAAGAGCGCTCGCAACAGAGTTACGGCGCTCCAAACGCATTGAACGATAGGACGAGCCTAACGTTCGCAATGCTCAGCAAATTACATCAGTGAAAGCCTTGTCTCTTAACACTCAAAGAGAACACCGGAGGAAACCCCGGCTGCCACAGCCCCCAAGACCAACAAAGGCTGCAGCAATGCATCTGCCGGGAACCAGTAAACCCGGAAGAGTACATCCATGCCCAAAAAGCTACATTTGGGGATCTATTGCCCAATATTAGACGATAGCTGACAGGGTGCTTGCTATCATGGGAGCTGCGAAATGTGACCATTTATACAAAAACTGGTGCAGAAGGCAGGCGAATGCCGGAACTGGCCCCGGCGCAGCACACCAAGAAAAGAAAGGGTCAGAGGTCGTCGATGTCGTAGTCGATAATGACAGGCAGGTGACTTGAAAAGGTCTGGGATTTGTAAATTGCCGCGTATTCAACCTTGCGTCGAATGGCTTCGGAAACCACTTGATAGTCCGTCCGCCATCCATCGCCAACGCCGATTTCACCTGATGGCCACCAGGAGAATTCGTCAGGATCTCGATTGACTTGCCGAAAGGCGTCGACATAGCCGATTTGGTTGAACAGCTGGTTCATCCACTGCTGTTCATAGGGCAAAAATCCTGGCGTGCTCTGGTTGTCCTGCCAGTTCTGCACGTCTTTACGGGTGTGCGCCATACCCCAGTCGCCGCAAATAATGAAACTGCGCCGCTTGCGGGTTACCTTGTGCAGAAGCGCCTGAAAATCTTCGAAGAATTTGATTTTAACTTCCAGCGATTCAGTTTCTGACATGGCCGAAGGAGCAAGCAGTGAACCGATGCTGTAATGCTCATAATCCACCTGGAGATAGCGCCCCTCCATATCGACACCGCTTGAAAACCCGAGGCCATAAATCAGCGCCTTGGGCTGATGGCGGGTATAAATGGCGACGCCGTTGTAGTGCTTGATGCCCGAATCGAAAAAGTAGGCGAAGTAACCCGGTGGGTGAAAGACTTCATGATCCAGCTCGTATTCCAGGGCGCGCAGATCCTGCAGACATATCACGTCAGCGTCTTGGTCTGCTATCCAATCAAACAAACCCCGCTGGGCCGCCTGATGAATACCGTCGACACTGAGAGTAATAATTCGCATGATGGCCCCTTACAAACGGACTGTGTATCATACCGATGTTTTAAACATTATTGTTAATAAGCACCGTTCTTTAAGCACCAAACAGCACAGAATCCACACAGATCGAAACCTGGACATGCGGCAAAAAAACGGAATCTTCACAGGCGGACATCGCCTCGTTGTCCTGACGCATTAGGCTTGAGGTCCTTATAGGATAGTCCGAATTCGCTACTTGGCTTAACAGCGACACCTCTCCTCCCTGCGACTGTGGACGCAATTCATAACCATCACATCTTCACACAAATCCAAGAGCTGTATGAAAGATTATCAAAAGCAATTTATTCAGTTGGCATTAAAGTGCCAGGCACTAAAATTCGGCCAATTCACACTGAAATCCGGCCGGATCAGCCCTTACTTTTTTAACGCCGGGCAATTTCAAACTGGCGCAGCCCTGGCTGAACTTGGGCGTTATTATGCGGCCGCACTAGCGGAATCCGAAGTCGAATACGACATGCTGTTTGGACCCGCCTATAAAGGCATACCCTTGGCTGCAACCACCGCCGTTGCCATGGCTGACCGGCACGACAGGGACTTGCCCTATTGCTTCAACCGCAAGGAAGTCAAGTCACACGGCGAAGGGGGGCTATTGGTGGGGGCCCCCCTGCGCGGGCGGGTGGTGATTGTAGACGATGTGATCACAGCAGGAACAGCCGTGCGTGAGGTGTTGTCTATAATCGCGCAAGCCGGAGCAGTCCCGGCGGCTATACTGATCGGGCTGAACCGACAGGAACGCGGCCAAGGCAATCTGTCGGCGATTCAGGAGTTGCAACAAAGCACGGGGGTTCCGGTCATCAGCATTATTAATCTGGAACATATCATGGTGTTTCTGCAGGAACAGGGAGGCGACCCTGAGACTCTGGAAAGGATTTCACACTATCGGCAAGTTTATGGCGTACATGAGTAATACCGTTATCAACAACCTCCCTTCCGCCACGCGAAAATGCGCCGCAATTTTGTTATTGCTGGGCGTTTTTGTCAGCAGCGCCCCGGCGGTTGCGCAAGTAAAATATTATCGTTACATCAATAAAGATGGGGTGAAAGTCATTAGCCACATCATTCCGCCCGAGTACAGCCAAAAGGGTTATGAAGTCATCACCCACACCGGCAAGGTACTCGAAGTGGTGCCTCCGGCGCCGGACCCGGAAGAATTGAAGCAGCTGGAGGCCGAACGAGCAAAAGAGCGCGAACTCATGGCGGAATATGAGGTGCTCGCGCGGCGTTACAGTTCCATTGAAGAGATATATGCCGCCCGTGATCGTCGCTTGGCCCATCTGGACGCCAGCATTGCAATATTGCGTAGCAATATCGGCAATATCACCGGGCAGCGCGAGAATCTAATGCAAAAAGCTGCAGAGGTAGAGCGCTCCGGCCGTGATGTGTCAGCCCAGATGTTGAAGAATCTCGAAGAGGTGAGAGCAGAATTGCGCACCACCGAAGAAATGTTGCAAAGTCGGATGGTTGAACACGAAGCCATTCAAGAGGAATATGAAAAGCAGGTGGTGCTGTTCAAACGGGGCAAAGCTTTGGAAGAATCCAAAAAAATTAGCGACGGACGCTGATATTTATTTTTGTGCGACCATCTCAGTACGAGCCCGGATCAAGCGGGCTCGCCTACCACACACCCTCTCATCAAGTACGGCCATTGCTCGCTCCAACCATTCGTGGGCGGAACGCGAAATTGCCCGCGAACAAACTGGGCAATTTTGCCTTCGACAGCGGCCAGCCATAAATTCACAGTCGCACTGATGGAAAGCCCAAAGCGGATACCTTCACGCAGTTCCGCTTCACGCAAAATCTGTTTAATCTGAGTTTCTAGACGATCAAAAAACTGGATGACCCTATGGTGCAAGCGCTCAGTTTCACCCGCTAAGGCGTCACCGGTCAGAATCCGCGTAATTCCCGGATTGCGCTCCGCAAACACCAAAATCAAATTAAATATTTTCTCGCATTTTTCCAGACCGGATATATTCGTCTCCGCAGCGATCATGTTCACCCGGGCGAAAATGGCCTCCTCGATGAACTCGATCAATCCCTCAAACATTTTTGTTTTGCTTGGGAAATGGCGATATAGCGCGGCTTCGGAAACACCCACCTGTTTGGCTAAAGCGGCCGTTGTAATACGGGCGCCTGGACTCGCCTCAAGCATGTGGGCGAAAGCTTCGAGAATTTGTTGGCGTCGCGGCTTTTTATTTTGAGTGGAATTCATGTTTAGCGCCCAATTACGTACTTGCCCCAAAACATCACCCAGATCCTGCGGGCACACGGTTCGGAATGCGTGTTTTCACCGTCCGGGGCAGGACCTTTACCTGCACGACCCAGTTGGTTCTTTGCTGATTTTCCGTGTCGTAAACCTCGTCCAAACCAAACCATACCAAGCGCCTCGATTCTACTTGCGCTCTAAATCTAGATAAGAGCAGTAGATAATCTAAGGTATGGTGCTCGGTTAATGCCAGATCCATGATCCATGGGCGAAGTGCCGAATGCGCACGACACGAAGCTGTGACTGCGCACCAGCCGGGAGTACTTCCAGCGATCCTACTCTTGCAAAATCTCGGAATTCCGTGATGAGAAAAATCCTAATTATATAAATGCTCGTCCCTGAGATTCTTGTTGTGCCGTGGTGACACCAAAATCATCGTCGCCTATCCTAGCTACAAATTCCGTGCCCTTCAACACTTAATAACTAAATCTAATTTAATTTTTGTTGGTTATAAGGGTGCCGACGCCGGCGTCTGTAAAAATCTCTAACAAAATTGCGTGCGGTACCCGCCCGTCAACAATGTGAGCACTTGCTACTCCCGATTTTACGGCGTCCAATGCACAGCGAATTTTCGGTAACATGCCGCCATAAATTGTCCCGTCCGCAATAAGCTCATCTACCTTTGCCGTGGTGAGTCCGGTCAACACTTCTCCTGCTTTGTTTTGTAAACCTGAGACATTGGTCAACAACATCAATTTTTCCGCCTGCAGAACTTCTGCAACTTTTCCCGCAACCAAATCCGCATTGATGTTGTAGGATGCTCCGTCACTGCCGACGCCGATCGGCGCGATCACCGGAATAAAATCACTTTGGACCAATAGATCGATCACCTTGCGATTAATGGAACGCACCTCGCCCACGTGACCTATATCGATAATTTCCGGCACCAACATCTCCGGCGTCTTGCGTGTCACTTCCAGCTTACGCGCTTGAATTAAATTGCCATCCTTTCCCGTAACACCAATTGCCTGCCCGCCGTTGCGGTTAATCAAGCTGACAATTTGTTTGTTGACTGTACCGCCCAGCACCATTTCAACCACGTCCATGGTGGCGCTGTCGGTAACCCGCATGCCATCAACGAAGCTGGATTCAATATTCAATTTTTTCAACAAATCGCCAATTTGCGGGCCGCCGCCATGCACGACGATTGGATTCATGCCCACCAGCTTCATCAACACCACATCTCTAGCGAAACTATTTTCGAGCTGCTCGTCCACCATAGCGTTACCGCCGAATTTCACTACTATGGTTTTGCCAATAAAACGTTGAATGTAAGGAAGCGCTTCGGTCAGAACTTGAGAAATCTGCAGAGCGTTTTCGAGGGTGTTACTCATGGTGTTTCCTAAAAACGAAGAAAAAAATAAAGGTCCTTTTCAGGACCTGCCGTTATAAAAAATTGGGGTTGAAACCGTGACTCACCACTGAAACGTAATGGAGGAATCTATTTTGCGAATCTCTCGGGTAAACAACGCTTTGAGTTTGTGGATCTGCTCCTCGGATTCCGCCTCGAAGCGCATGGTCAGTTCGGCCCCCGTATTGGAGGCTCTCACCAAGCCCCACCCATAGGGATACTCCACCCGCAGACCATCCAGCGTGATGATCTTGGCGTCTTCGAATTCACCTTCTGCTACCAAGCGTTCTATAACAAAGAATTTGGTTTCCTCTGTAACTGGAATGCGGATCTCTGGCGTTGCACAAAGCGGGGGAAATTCGGCAAATATCTGATCGAGGTTCTCATCGCGCAGACTCATGATTTCAATCAACCGCGCCGCTGCATACATGCCATCATCAAAACCGTACCAGCGATCTTTTATAAAAATATGCCCCGAATATTCCCCTCCGACCAAAGCGCCAGTCTCCACCACCTTCGCGCGCATGGGTGCATGGCCGGTTTTCCACATAATTGGCCGGCCACCGTTGCCGCTGATAACCGCATTAAGCTGGCGCGAACATTTCACATCGAACACCACATCGGCGCCTGGATTACGCGCGAGAATATCCTTGGCGAACAGCATTAACAATCGATCCGGCCAGATTATCTGGCCGCGTGGAGTTACCACCGCAAGGCGGTCGCCATCTCCGTCAAATGCGACGCCCAGATCTGCTTGCGTCTCCTGAACTTTGCGTAACAGATCCTGCAAATTGGCTTCGACGGATGGATCGGGGCCGTGGTGAGGGAAATTGCCGTCCAGATCGCAGAACAATGGTGTCACGCGACAACCGAGTTCCTCGAACAGACGCGGCGCAACTTTGCCGGTGACGCCGCTGCCTGCGTCAACCACTATGCTGATGTCGCCAGCGAGAGCAATATCGGAAAAGATCGCGTCGATGTAGCGATCTATGACATCCATGCTTTCCTCAGTGCTGATCCCCTGACGAAAATTCTGCTTCAGAATTCGCGTGCGTACCGCTTTGATATCCTCTTCCGTTCGCACATGTCCCTTCATGACAACTTTAAATCCGTTGTACTCTGCGGGGTTGTGGCTCGCCGTCACAATTACGCCGCTGGAACACTCTTCGATGACTTCGGTGGCGAAATACAACAGCGGCGTGGGAACCGTGCCGATGTTTATGACTTTGCAGCCCGCGCTCAAAATACCTCGGATAAGATTTTCCATCAGGATCGGGCTGTGTGTGCGAGCGTCGCGTGCAACGATCAGCGCTTTTTCGCCCTGCTCCAGCGCTTCACTGCCCAGTGCTTTTCCTATCTGCAATGCCAGATCGTTGTTGACCTCATCCGGCACCCGGCCGCGAATATCGTAGGAACGGAAAATATGGTCGGGCACAGGTGTGCTGGCCGACGCAGCATCG
>JBQGED010000440.1:0-10817 GCA_052039425.1 Sphingobacterium griseoflavum
CTGAGGAGGCGGAGAAGTCCAGGCTCAACAGCCCATCAGTGACCTGGATGTCCCGCAGTTCAATCCTGTGGGCTGTGTCGTGCCCACCGGCCACTACCAGTGGATTGAAATCGCGGACCAGGGCGCTGCCCTCCGCTTCCACATTGAACACACGGCTGCCACTGACGCCGTTAGCACCGTAATAAGCCTCTACCATATGGAGCGTGACATCGTAGGTGCCCTCGGCAACCGGGAAGTTATAACTGAAGGTGCCCCAGCGTTCGGATTGATAGAGAACATCATCTGTGGTGTTCGCAATCGGGTCAGTGGTGGAGCCGGCGCTGCCCAGACTGTAGTACTTGTCCCGTTCGTATTTGACGCCATCCGACCCAGTGAATTCGGCGAGCGAACTGCCGGAGTTAACAGCGTAAAGCACCACAAAATCGCCACCAGAGGAGCTCGAGCTACTAGACGAAGAAGAGCTGGAATTGGAAGACGAACTGGAGGAAGTGCTCGACGAACTTGAGCTACTGGATGAGCTTGAGCTACTAGATGAACTGGAACTACTGGATGAATTGGAACTGCTGGATGAGCTGGAACTGCCGGTACCACCGCCGCAGGCCGTAAGCGCCGCTGTGATCAACCCCAGAGCCAAGACTTTGCCCGCGCCGAGAGAAAGAAAGTTGGTTTGATTGCCGTTCATTGTGTCCGCCTGTTAGATAAACGAAGAGACTCCAATCCACAGGCCGGCGCACCGTTTACCCACGCAATCTGCTGTTATTTGCCTTTTGTTTATGCATATTGGCGTATGGACTAGAAGCTGGGACAGTCTAAGGGAAGTCCGGCGGAACATGCCGAGACTGCGAAATCAATATACGACATTTTATGCAAGTTGCGATGGGGTTCGCACTCAACCATCACCAACCCTCCTTAGAAACCGTTCAATTTTCCACCGGTTATCGTGCGCATAACCACCTTTTTAACAACCGCGATAAAGCCCCTTTTCAAAATCTGGCGCCCCAAATTTGCTGCATTTTTCTCCATTAGTTCACATGTGAGATAAAAAAAGAAAAGCAAATGCGCATCATTGGATTGGCCGCAAAAACTCTTAGTAATGGTGTGTGAACCCGGTCCGGTAATTGGTATTTTGTGCTCGCCACAATGCTAATGTTGAGATGCATGTGAGGTAAAATGCCCCAAATATGAACTCATTGAGTACTTACTCCGTGTTTTCATCGCAATGATTGTTGTGAATATCACTAATAAATCAGTAGCAAAAAACGGGGGGCAATACATGAAAATTCCTAGGTTAATGAGGTCCACCGGACCTCTTCAAATGGCGGGCGTTGCATTGCTGGTAGCAACCTTGTCGTCCTGCGGAGGCGCAGATAACGGTTCATCTTCCAGCTCATCCTCCAGCTCAAGTTCGTCGTCCAGCAGCAGCTCTTCATCAAGTTCCAGTTCATCCAGTTCGAGTTCTTCAAGTTCGTCGTCAAGCTCCTCATCCAGCTCATCTGGACACAACCAACCGCACAGTCATTGCGAATCAGGGCAGCATCCTCAGTCGACCGATGCCACTATGGCGGATGGTTACGCCCCATTTACCGCGAACGGGCAAACAGATGCCACTGTGCAGCCGGAAGTGATCAAGTGGATGGAAGACAATGCTTGGCAGGAAGCGCATTTTGTGTGGCACCAGGTAAGACGCTGCGGTACCGGTTTCGGTGGCGGCGGCGCGGTTATCGATCCCTGTAAATTCCCCGAAATGAAACCCGAACAAAACGAATGTGCGGGCCCGCAGGACGGTTACGAATTCCTGGTCATGCACCGCCACATGATCCAAGCATTGAAAGAGTTGTGGCCCAATCACACCGAGCAGTTCACCGGCTGGTCCATGTTCCCGAGCCGCAATGATTACCCCGATATACTGCAGCAATATTTTTCCGAGTGGCCTTCGTCCGTGCGTGCCGATGCGGCCTTGGCGGATGGCATCAGTTCCATGTCTCGCGAGGAGATCCTGCAACGCTGGCCCACCGAAGGTCACTTCGGCCAGTGGATTCAATGCGGCTCTCTCGGCGGCACTATAGGCGCTGCCAGTCTGCACGGCGCACTCCACTTCAACGGTTATCCACGCAATAACCAGGCGCACAGCGTGGCCAATCAGCGGCGCAATCTTGATGCCTACCTGTTTTGGAAATTGCACGGCTGGATCGACACTGTATGGGAAAAATACCGCGTTGCCACGCAATCTGACCCGGGTGATAGCAAGCTGAAAACAGAGCTGGTTGCGCAATGTAAAGAAATGGAATTCTGGGCGCAGAAAATCGACCCGAGCCTGGTGCCCGTGGAAGAACCGCCTGAGGAGATCCGCGAAGCTGGCTTCTTCCACGAATTGGTTCGCCCAGCACTCGAACGCGCCGGTTGTGCCACCTGTCACGGTGCTGGCGAAGAGGCCGGATTGCGGCTGGGCTATCAGATCAGCTCTGCTGAAATTGTGCGACGTTTGGTCAATGTGGACGCGGCTAATGTCGACGGCTACAAACTGGTGGCACCGGGTGATCCAGACCGCAGCTGGCTCTACCTGAAGTCCAACGGCCAGAGCCAAAACGCCAACGCCACCTGCAAATTGGCCAGCTGTAAAAATCGCATGCCTCCCGGCGGAATGCCTGGCCTGACACAACAGGAGCTGGACAATTTGCGGGAATGGATATTGGACGGCGCGAAGCCGCCGGTGCAGCTCGATTAATTATTAATTTATGAATCGCCCGACCAAACCAGTCGGGCGATTTTTTTATTTTTTCTTAATTTCTGACCGCACTTCCTAAATTATTTTCTATCTTTTAGCTCTTCGATAATTTCATCCAACACTTTTATCCCTGCATTCCACCCGTTATCAATAGTTAATCTGGCTTTTCTAAACGCAATTATTTCCGCATCGCTGGCCTCAACAGGAGTCAATGAAAGATGCAGGATAAATTTCCCCTCATGCGGCTCGAGCTTTATGACGGTCAAGAAATTGGCTGGCCATGCTTCCGCAAGAGGCGACGGCACCATTTCCCAGTTGTTATTGGTAGAGGAAAACAACCAAGTCAGCCGCTCATAGGGTTCGATTGCGATATACCGAAATCTCTGAAATAGCGAGTTGTGGTCCCACTTCAACTCGATCAGCGCTTCACCACCTGGGCGCACATCCATTTTATGCACGATCGTCTCCACACCTGCACCGTACCAGCGGGAAAAGAGCGCGGCATCCGTCCAGCTTTTCCAAATGAGCTCAGCCGGGGCATCATATAACCGCTCCAATGCATATTCAGGTATGCCCACCATAAAACGATCTCCACCAACAAATAAAAAACACAAAAACGGCGAGCACTGTAAAAGCCGCTCGCCGTAACAACTCAATAATCTTTTAAGAATTGTTAACCCATGGTCACAATTTTTGAGCTGAGCATGGAGCCATCGCTGAGCTTTTTGACTGTGAAAATCATATCCGTGCCGCGATTGGGTCCGCCAAACTCCGGGTCGAAACCACTGAGCGGGGTGTCTTGTGGCCTACCGCTGTATTCAGGATGGTTGACGTGAATATCCCGGCACAATTCATCGGTCCACGCAAATTGGGTGAAGAAAAGTTGCGTATTATTTTGGGAACAGCGCAGATGCACGTGGTTGGTGCGACCGGTGTACCAGCCGGGGAAACAGGAACGGAAGAACACCTCACCTTGGCTATTGGTGACCTGTGAACCGCGGTGCCATGTTGAAGCCTTGGCTCGCGGCGCTCTCATGGGATCGTTGGTCGTACAGATATTGCCCACGTTCCAATTAGGGCCGAGGTACGTAGCTTCCGCGGTATTGCCTGAATACAGGCCGTCACAGTTGGTGTGCCAGACTTCTACGGTTATACCCGCGGCCGGTGAGCAATCGGCGTTTAATATTTTGAATGCAAACACCATCGGCAAGCCTAGTTCGCCTTCGGAAATATCTTCCCGATGCCCGTTCAAACCAAACAGACAGGGTCCCAAGGAAGGACCTTTGTATACCTTGCAAGTGGTGGTGCTCGCGCCCTCAAATGCATCCATGGGCGGAAATTCCGCGCGCATGGAAGCTGTGCCACCCCTGAGCGTCCAACCCTCAGGAGCGCCCGAGCTGGAGGAACTTGAACTGCTGCTGGATGAACTTGAGCTGCTGGAACTGCTCGATGAACTTGAACTGCTGGATGAGCTCGAACTGCTACTACTCGATGAACTTGAACTGCTGGTAGCGCCGGTACTGCCGCCACAACCAAACATGGCCAAAACGGGGGCTGCAACAATAGCAGAGCCAAAAGCTTTGACTAAATATCGACGCGAAGCTTCTGGGACATTGTTGGCTGAAACAGGAGTCTGGCCTTCTGAGATATGCTTGCTCATAGAATTTTTCGCATTTGGGGGGATTTCCCCCATTTTAAGCAGTGAGGTTTCGCAAAAGTGCGACTCAGTCGGTGATTTCCCCTGATGGTCACTTACGAATCGTTTTTTTTGATAACACGTTTGCAAAAGTTTTTAGCATTGCAACGCGCACCTAAAACCCCCATATCTGCAATATGTCAGCGATAACACAGAAGTACGCATTTTATGCTCGACACCATTCCATTTTCCCTTCTCGAACTCGCCTCCATCCGCGTAGACAGCGACGCCTGTGAAACCTTCAAACACTCGCTGCGTTACGCTCAGGCTGCGGATGCCCTCGGTTACAAGCGCTTTTGGCTGGCCGAACACCACAATATGGAAGGCATCGCCAGTAGCGCCACCGCTGTATTAATCGGCCATATCGCGGGTGGCACTCGGGATATTCGCGTCGGCTCCGGCGGCATAATGCTGCCCAACCATCCACCGCTGGTGATTGCCGAACAATTCGGCACCCTTGCGAGCCTTTATCCTGACCGAATCGACCTTGGCCTCGGTCGCGCTCCAGGGACTGATCCCATCACTGCGCGGGCACTGCGCCGCGATGATCGCGCCGCTGATGAATTCCCTACCGAAGTCTCTCTCTTACAACAATTGCTCGCACCGGCCACGCCGGAACAAAAATTAAAAGCGGTGCCAGGGGCAGGAACACAGGTCCCGATTTGGCTGCTGGGCTCCAGCCTTTTCAGCGCCCAACTCGCCGCCCAACGCGGTCTGCCTTACGCCTTCGCCGGTCATTTCGCCCCGCGTCTGATGCGCGAGGCTATTTACATCTATCAAACCCAGTTCCGCCCTTCCGCTGCCCTCGCAGAACCCTATGTCATCCTGGGACTGCCGGTAGTCGTGGCGGAAACGGAAGCGCGCGCAAAATTTATTTCCACCACCGGCAAACAGCGCATCCTGGCTCTCTTCCGCAACCAGCCGCTGTGGCTGCGCCCACCCGTTGAAAGCATGAATGGACTCTGGACACCACAGGAAGCGGCCGGCGTAAATGAATTTCTCGCCTTAGCGGCAGTAGGTGAGCCCGCGCAAGTCAAAGCGCACCTACTGGGATTGGCGGAAGAGCTTAAAATTAACGAGTTTATGTTTACCATCGATTTATATGACCCAGACGAGCGTATCCGTTCGCTCGAACTGTTGATGTCGATCAAATCCTGACCGCACCTCTAGCGTTATTATCAACCTCGCCTATCAAATGCTGTATTGAAAGTCCGTCAAAACACTCGCAGCCCGCCGCAACTTGTCGTCGCGCTAGGCTGCATATAGAGCGGATTCCTACCAGTTAGATAACTTGTTATCTCAAATTAAATAACCATTATCACCTCAGCGAAGCTCTTGATATATTTTCGAAAAATACAGATAACGAAGAGGACCTCCCATGAAGACGAACAAGCTGCTCTCCTTACTGATCAGCGCAACATTGCTGATGACAGGCACGGCAAATGCGGATCAGGCATTGCGCGATCGCGCCAACGCCATATTCAAGCCGATTCCGGAAAAAGTCACCGAAGTGGCCGGAGAAAAAGTAGTGGCCGCACATGTGGAACTCGGGCATAAACTCTGGTTCGATCCGCGCCTGTCACGCAGCCACCTCATCAGCTGCAACACCTGCCACAACCTAAGCATCGGCGGCGGTGACAATGTGCAGGTTTCTATTGGCCACGGCTGGCAAAAAGGTCCGCGCAATAATCCCACCGCGCTCAACGCCGTATTTAATGCCGCGCAATTTTGGGATGGCCGCGCCGCCGATCTCAAAGAGCAGGCACTGGGCCCCTTGCAAGCGCCGGTGGAAATGAACAACACGCCGGAGCGCATCGAAGCCACATTAAAAAGCATTCCGCAGTACGTAGAAGAATTTCAAAAAGCGTTTGGTGGCAAAAATCCTGTCACCATTGCCAACGCGGCGCGCGCTCTCGCCGCTTTTGAAACAACATTGATTACGCCAAACGCGCCGTTTAATCGTTTTCTTAAAGGCGATAACAACGCGCTGACCCAACAACAAAAAGAAGGGCTGGAATTATTTATGAATACCGGCTGCACCGCCTGTCACAACGGTGTCAATATCGGCGGTCAAGCCTATTTCCCATTTGGCGTTGTGAAAAAACCCGGCGCCGATATTTTGCCAGCAGAGGATAAAGGCCGCTTTGCGGTGACCAATACCGCGAGCGATGAATATGTCTTCCGCGCATCGCCACTGCGCAATGTGGCTATCACCGCGCCTTATTTTCACAGCGGCGAAGTGTGGGAATTAAAAGAAGCCGTCGCCATTATGGGCAATAGCCAATTAGGGCGGGAACTCCAAGAAAATGAAGTGGATGCGATTACCGCATTTCTGCAGAGCTTAACGGGAGAACAACCCAAAATCACTCTGCCGATTTTGCCAGCCAGCAGCCCCACCACGCCGAAACCGGATCACGAAATGCCATCGCAAATTCGCGTTGGCGCTGCAGAAACCAATCTCTAAATTAAAAGGCCGGCGCAAGCCGGCCTTTTCCTCGCAATAAATCCATCCGTTATCTCTTCACAAATTCCCTCTCCAAATTCCTATTTGGCGGCACTTAAGTTAAATAAAGATCAGAATTCAGTCACTCAGTACACATGTGTACTTCTGCGGATTTATTTCAACTTTTTATATTATGATTACGCCCGGCATTTTTGAGATGACCGCCACAACCAGGAGACTAATAAGAATGATCAAACACTCACGTAAAACCGGTTTTAGCCGGTTCCTTGCCATAACCCTTACCACTCTCGCCTGTCATGTAGCCGCACCAGCCCTTGCGCAAAATGACACCATGACTCCGATCGCCATTCCCAAACAGCCCAACGCTATTGCCCTGGGAACCGGTCCGCTGCCAAACGCAACCGCGCAGGAATCCTGGCATAGCCAATACGGCAGCTCCTTCGCACGCAACGTTACCGAGGCAACCTTAACGCCCTTCCTGCCGAAAAAACGCAAAGCCACAGGCGCTGCTGTGATCGTTGCGCCCGGCGGTGGTTTCCGCACTTTGTCCATGAGCAATGAAGGATGGGATGTTGCCAAAGCACTGGCGGATAAAGGTGTTGCAGCTTTCGTTCTGAAATATCGCCTGGTACAAACGCCTGCCGACATGGACGAATTTCAAAAAGCCATGGCGGCGATGTTCTCCGGCGCCCCACGCGCTGCGCGCCCACTCGCCGATCAAAACCCTGCTGAAGAATTTGCTGTGCAAATCGCCGATGCACGCGCAGCATTTGCATTAGTGCGCGAGCGCGCCAAAGAATGGCGCGTGGACCCTGATCGCATCGGTATGGTCGGCTTCTCCGCCGGCGCAATGCTCACCATGTCCACCACTCTGTACGGTCAAGACGCCAATCCCGCATTTATCGCCAATATCTACGGTCCTTTGAGCGAAACAAAAGTCCCCGCTGATGCACCGCCATTATTCGTCGCCTTAGCTGCGGATGATCCATTTTTTGCCAACGCAGGATACGGCCTGATCGACAGCTGGCGCGCTGCCAAGCGCCCAGTGGAATTCCACCTGTTTGAACAAGGTGGCCACGGTTTTGGCATGTACGACAAAACCACGACCAGCACCGGTTGGTTCGACAGTTTTGTGCGCTGGCTGGATATGCATGGTTATTTGAAGCCGAAAAAATAAATAGACAATAAAAAAGTAAAAAGGCGATTCAATTGAATCGCCTGTAACGATTAATCACCGCCGATAAATCTGATCCGAATTTTTATTCGCTTCCACGGTTTTAAAAGACCTTTCCTGATAACAATGCCCGCAACAACAGCAGTTATAGGTTTTTATTACCTCATAGCGCTCTTCCGTCCAGGTCGTCACCGTAATTAATCGCTTGCCTTCATTGGGACCGGAAATCGAGCGGCCACTTTCCTGCTCACGTTTGCGTGGAGTGGCTGAGAGAAACGTCTCCTCGGCATTCGCCAGACTCACGGCAAACGCTTCGCCACATTGTTTGCACTGAACGTCCGACGCCAACCAAGCCATCGCCCCATACCTCACCACTACAAACGCTCCCGTCCCGGCCAGCGCCACAAATATGTAGCTCAAAATCGGATGGGTATCGCTATAGGAAAACTACACCAACCCGCCAACGATCAACGCAGCGATAGCGCCAGCGCAGATACTGAGGAAATTGAGATGGTTTTTAATGGAGACCTGTTCTTGCGTGAGATTTTGTTCGGACATAGGACTGCTAGTGCTAAATGATCAAGCGTCCTAGCAATTTGATGGTCAGCGTGTTTGCTGATTGAGGCTGGATTAGTTTTAGCCTATGTTTGGTTTGTGTGCCACCTGCGCGAGATTTTCCAGACGAAGCGGATCAAAACAACAGGCTCTTTTGTCCCTGGGCAGGCGGGCTCTTATTTCATCGCGCAGCGCGATTAATGTTGACCATTGAGTCTCCCTCAATTCCGAATCCTCCATCTCACAAGGAAATAGCGTAGCAATCTCTGCGAGCTGCTTATATTGCTCAGGATTTTGTTGTTGGAGCTGGATGAGTTCGGGCTCACTTTTGCCACTAATAGCGCGCATAGCGGCGAGATTGATAAAGGTTTCCAAATCGGGCAAAGCGGCTTCCTCGGCGTAACATACAGACGAAGCGGATTCACCTGCGGGCTGCATTGCATACCAGCGTTTCCTCGCCGCGATTTTCGCTTTTACAGGCTCAAAGTCGACAAACCAGCTTTTGAAAATAGATTGAACGTTGGATTCCAGGGTTGGGTTGATTTGGGAGTTGAGAAGTATGGTTTGATCGATAGATGTGAGTCCTCTGACAATCAGACGCTGAATCGGCAGCTGCGGAATTCTGAGGGTCAATTCTCGCAGAGACGCGAGGCGAAGCGTGTCAGAGTTTTCAGTGTCACTCTTCCTTGAACAAATTTGCCCAATAAATTGGCGCGACCGAAGCTCGTAATAGAGATATACAGGATCTAAGAATTGGTAATCCAATGATCTCCAGACGCTGGTTTCAGGTGAACAGACAAATCTGGGGCTACCGGATGGAACAAAAGCTGTTTTTACCACTGCGCCTTTTATAGAAAGAATTGTGTCTAAATCCTGTCCCCGCCCTTTTGTTATTGCTTGATAGGCAGCTTCATTTATCTTATTTGCGGTTTCAAAATTAACGACATTTTCCGCAAAATCGACAGCTCGAATAAATGCCATACCATTATTGGTGAATTCTTCCTTTTGGGGTTGGTGATTTCCATCTTGGATTAGTAGCAAGCCTTTGGCTTCCAGGTCTCCGACTAACCACTCTTTCCAATTAGCATTCATAGCCCGCCCTCCAGACCATGCTTAACAACAAGCTTTAAATGTGCTGGCATGGAGTTTCCACGCGCGCGCATGTTGCGATTTGTCGGTAGGCTAGCACCGGGCAATCGCAACACGGCGACCGCCAACCGCCATCAATCACTATCGTCTTCCCCCAGCTGACATTCCAAAGCCTGCCTAATAAGGCCAATGACGTAAGGAATATCTTCCAGCTTGCTGAGGCCAATTTCGACATCACCATTTCCCCAGCGTCCAACCTCGCTAACATCCTTTGCCAGGCCACGAGGATCATCGAGCTTGTGGAATTCCATATTCAGGCTTAATCGCAAGCGGCTGGCTTGAGGAACCACATCGACAAAGTTCGTTTCAGCCTTGTACGCGATGTACAACTTCAAAAATTCCTCGCGGACACAGTCATCCAGAGCCAAAACTTCCTGGCGCAGCGCATCAAAAAGTTCACGCACTGGTCCTTTTAACTGCGGATAACTTTCAACTGAGTAGGCTGAAGCTAACGTTTTGTTAGTGCGATACACATCAAGAATTGCTTCATCCAAAGATGGTGATTTCCAAATCAATACGGCTTGATCGGCCAACCGGTGTGCGCGAGCCAGAATTGTCGCCTCGTTCCAAGTTTCGCATTCAGCCAATCCCTGGTTGAGCTTTAAGGGACTGAATCGGAAGCCGCCGTTCATGTCTCTCTTCTCCATGAAAGAACGGTCGGAATACTCGGAGTTATAACCCGTCAGCGTAAGATTTCCCAAAACTTTCGACTTTTAATGCGTCTCCGGCAACCGGGCAGGGCTTTCTTCCAACGCCGGCCCGCGTGGTGCCTGATCTTTCGCTCACCTCCTTTCCTACCAGAGCCTCACTCAATCCGCGCAAAAAGATCATCAAGATAACCCGCCTCATGCATGAACATCACATGCAAGTCGGTCCATTGTTGTTGCGTTAGCCCACGATCGCGCAGCGCGATGAACCGCGTTGGGGTGACGATAAAGCTCTCCAGAGACAAGTTGTTATCTCCCAAACGCTTTTCGACATCTTTGATGGTTTTGTGGAATTGGACTTTTGGATGCTCCGGCCCCTCGTGGGACATACCGTGGGGTTCGATAAA
>JBQGED010000441.1:0-9554 GCA_052039425.1 Sphingobacterium griseoflavum
ATCGAGCAGCGGCGCCAAGCGGCGGAGGCCACCATTCGTGAAATGGGGGTAACGTTCACGGTGTATACCGAAGAGGGCAATATCGATCGCGCCTGGCCCTTCGACATCATCCCGCGCACCATCGCCAAGAGGCAGTGGGACAAGACCGCAGCGGGACTTAAACAGCGTTTACAGGCGCTGAATATGTTCATAGATGACCTCTATCATGAACAAAAAATCCTCAAAGACGGGGTGGTTCCCGATTACATCATCAAACAATCCAAAAATTTCCGTCCGGAATGCGTTGGCGTATCGCCTCCTTTTGGGGTCTGGGCACATATCTGTGGCACCGATTTGGTGCGCGATAAGGACGGCGAGTTTTATGTACTTGAAGACAATCTGCGCGTGCCTTCTGGTGTGGCTTATATGCTGGAGAACCGCGCCATCACCAAACGGGTGTTGCCGGACCTCTTCGAGAAAATCCATATAGAACCCATCAGCGACTACTGCGAGCGGCTCTTTGACATGCTCACTTCGCTGTCGCCGCGCAAAATCAAACAGCCGGTAGTGGTGGTATTGACGCCGGGTATCTATAACTCCGCCTATTTCGAACACGCCTTTCTCGCGCAACAAATGGGGGCGGAATTGGTGGAAGGCAGCGACTTGGTGGTGCAGGACGATTGCGTGTTCATGAAGACCGTCGCGGGGCTGGAGAGGGTGGACGTGATCTATCGGCGTATCGACGATCTGTTTCTCGACCCGGAAGCCTTTAACCCGGACTCTACCCTCGGCGTGCCGGGGCTGATGCGCGCCTGGCGCGCCGGCAATGTCGGCCTGGCCAATGCCCCGGGCGCCGGGGTGGCGGACGACAAGGTTGTGTACGCCTATGTGCCGCAGATCATCCGTTACTACCTGGATCAGGACCCTATAGTGCCGAATGTGGAGACCTATCTGTGCTTCGACGATAAACAGCGTGAATATGTGCTGGCCAATCTGGACAAGTTGGTAGTCAAACCGGCGAACGAGTCCGGCGGTTACGGCATGATGATCGGCCCCCATGCGACCAAAAAGGAGAGAGCGGAATTTGCCGAGCTGATCAAAGCCAATCCGCGCAATTACATCGCTCAACCCACCCTGGCCTTATCCACGGCGCCAACCTTGATCGGCAGCAGTCTGGAGCCGCGCCATCTGGATCTGCGGCCTTTTATCCTGCAGTCGTCCGATATCTACGTCACCACCGGCGGCCTGACGCGGGTGGCCATGCGCAAAGGCTCTCTCGTCGTCAACTCGTCCCAAGGCGGCGGTAGTAAAGACACCTGGGTGGTGGATACGGAGGTCAATTACTGATGCTTTCCAAAGTCGCTGAACGAGTTTATTGGACCGCCCGGTACATAGAGCGGGTGGAGAATACTGCGCGCCTGGTCGCGGTATACACCAATCTGCTTTTGGATCTGCCGAAGGGGGTGAACCTTGGCTGGTACAACCTGGTACGCCTGAGCTGCCTGGAGGACTCTTTCCTGGAGCGCTACAAGGTGCAGGATGAGCGCAACGTGGTGAAATTCCTCCTCGCCGACGAGAATAATCCCGTGTCGGTGGTCAGCTCTCTCAATATGGTGCGCGAGAACGTGCGCACCACCCGCGATGTGGTGCCGGCGGATACGTGGGAGCTGATCAACGAGCTGTCCATCTTCGTCAACGAGAACAGCGCTAAAGCCCTGAACCGCGGTCAGCGCCACGACTGTCTGGACGATATTATCCGCGGCTGCCAGCGCATCAACGGTTTGCTGTACGGCACCATGACCCACGACGAAGCCTGGGATTTCCTGCGTCTGGGCCGCAACCTCGAACGCGCCGATATGACCACCCGCCTGCTCGATGCCGGTTGTGTCGCCATTCTGCAGACCGAGAGTGAAGCCGCCGTCAACGCCCGCCAGATTATCTGGGGCAATGTGCTGCGTTCGGTGGGTGGCGAGCAGTCCTACCGGCGCAAACTGCGCGCGGCTGTGCAAGGCCGGGAGGTCGCCCACTATTTGCTGGAAGACCCACAGTTCCCCCGCACCATCGCCCACTGTCTCAACGCCATCGCCGACTCCGCCGCCAAACTGCCGCGCTGCGAGCCGGTCACCAAAGCGATCAAAACGCTGCAGGGAAGGATATTCAAAAACGTCGATTACGATGACCTCGGCGAGCCCATGCGGGAGTATTTGAACGGGTTGCAGGTGGAGTTGGGGCAGCTGCACGCAGTGTTTGTGAAGCAGTGGTTTAACTATTCGGTAGAGCAGCAGGGGCAGGCCCAGCAAGCATAGATTTCATAACTGGATTTCAGAATCAGACCCCCACCCCCTTCCAGCGGGAAATGCTGAAATGAGTCGTCTTAGAAGCGGCCTGTCGGCGCCAAATGAGGGGTCAACCATTAGGACACAAGCACCATGACCATACGTGTGGCCATACGGCACAACACTTATTACGACTTCGACCGTCCCGTTTCCCTGTCGCCCCATACCGTGCGGCTGCGGCCGGCGCCGCATTCGCGGACCCCGATCCATGCTTACAGCCTGAAGGTCCAGCCAGAGGAGCACTTCATCAATTGGCAGCAGGACGCCTTCGGCAATTATCTGGCGCGGCTGGTATTCCCGGAGAAAACCCGGCGTCTGGCGATAGAGGTGGAAGTGATCGCCGATATGACGGTGATCAACCCCTTCGACTTTTTCCTCGAAGACTACGCCCAGAACTACCCATTCAATTACGACAAGCAAACGCTCAAGGAGCTGGCGCCCTATCTGGAAAAACTCGAGGGCGGGCCTCTGTTCACCCGCTGGCTGGCATCGGTCGAACTGAAAAAGATGCGCACCATCGATTTTCTGGTGAACTTCAATACGCGTCTGCAGCAGGAGATCGAATACGCCATACGCATGGAGCCGGGGGTGCAAACACCGGAGGAGACGCTGACGCTGGCCAAAGGCTCCTGCCGCGATTCGGCGTGGCTGCTGGTGCAGATATTGCGGCACTTCGGCTTGGCGGCGCGCTTTGCCTCGGGTTATCTGGTGCAATTGAAGCCCGACATGAAATCCCTCGACGGGCCATCCGGCGCCGCTGAGGATTTCACCGATCTGCATGCGTGGTGCGAGGTGTACCTGCCTGGTGCCGGTTGGGTGGGGCTCGACCCCACTTCCGGGCTGTTTGCCAGTGAAGGCCATATCCCGCTCGCCTGCACGCCAGACCCGGTTTCTGCCGCCCCCATCAATGGTTTCACCGACAAATGTAAGGTCACCTTCGCGTACAGCAATACGGTGGAGCGGGTGCACGAAGATCCGCGGGTGACCAAACCCTATACCGAGGACCAGTGGGATGACGTGCTCACCCTGGGCGACAAGGTCGACCGCCTGCTAACCAAACAGGACGTTCGCCTCACCATGGGTGGCGAACCTACTTTCGTCTCCATCGACGATATGGAATCGCCCCAGTGGAATACCGAGGCCCTGGGCGCCGACAAATTGCGTCTGGCCAAGGATCTGCTGCTGCGCCTGCGCGACCGTTTCGCGCCCAACGGGCTGCTGCATTACGGCCAGGGCAAGTGGTATCCGGGCGAGGAGATTCCGCGCTGGGCGCTGGGCCTGTTCTGGCGCAAGGACGGCGAGCCCATGTGGTTCAACCCCAAATATCTGGCGCGGGTGGATCAGAATTACCGCCACACCATCACGGACGCAGAAACCTTTATCAAGCAGCTGTGCAGCCGTCTGGGACTGCGCGACAGTTTCAGTCACGCCGCCTATGAGGACGGCCTGCATTATCTGCTGCAGGAACAGCGTCTGCCGCTCAACCTGGATGCCCAGATCGCCGAGGCTAAGGATTCCCTGGCGCGCCGGCGCTTGGCAAAGGTGCTCGATCAGGGCCTGGATACGCCCACAGGTTACGTGCTGCCGCTGGCCTGGAATTACACCACCGCTCACTGGTGCAGCAGCAACTGGCAGATGCGCCGCGGCCGGGTGGTGTTGATTCCCGGTGATTCCCCCATGGGGCTGCGCCTGCCGCTGAACGATTTGCCCTACGTCGAAGAGACGTTGCGCGAAATCGAGGTTGACCGCGATCCGCTGGAACCCGTCGACCCACTGCCCAAACGCAACGAGATCATCACTCAATACGACGTGATCGAGCCGCAGACGCTGGCGCCTCCGCCATACCTGATCCAGAGATCCGGCGATGGCACAGAGCGCTTGCGCCAGCCGGCTCCGCTGGACGAGGACGGCAAGCCCAAATCCAACGCGCGGGTCAAAGAGACCCAGCGGGAATACTGGGAGGTGCTGCGCACCTGTTTGTGCATCGAGCCGCGCAACGGCCGCCTGCATGTATTTATGCCGCCGCTCAGTCATCTGGAGCACTACGTCAATCTGGTGGCATGTATCGAGGCGACCGCGGGCGATCTGAATCTGCCCGTGGTGCTTGAAGGCTACGAACCACCCCGCGATCCACGCTTGCTTAAGTTGCTGGTGACGCCGGATCCGGGTGTCATCGAGGTCAATATTCATCCGGCCAACAACTGGCGTGACCTAGTGGAAACCACCACGGCCTTGTACGAGGAAGCGCGCCAGTCCCGCCTTGGAACCGAGAAGTTCATGCTCGATGGTCGCCACACCGGCACCGGCGGCGGCAATCACGTCACCATGGGCGCTGCGACGCCGGCAGACAGCCCATTTCTGCGCCGACCGGACGTGTTGCGCAGCTTTATCACCTTCTGGCAGCACCATCCGAGCTTGTCCTATCTGTTCTCCGGCATGTTTATCGGCCCCACCTCTCAGGCGCCGCGTGTCGATGAGGGCAGGGACGAGATGCTCTACGAGCTGGAAGTCGCCTTCCAGCAGATGCCCAACGGCATAGTTAACCAGCCATGGCTGGTGGACCGGCTGCTGCGCAACCTGTTGATCGACGTCACCGGCAATACCCACCGCGCCGAATTCTGTATCGACAAGCTCTACGCACCGGGCTCCAGCACTGGTCGTTTGGGCATCCTGGAGTTTCGCGGTTTTGAGATGCCGCCCCACGAGCGCATGGCACTGGTACAAACCCTGCTGCTGCGCAGTTTACTGGCGCGTTTCTGGCAGACGCCGTACCACAAGCCGCTGGTGCGCTGGGGAACCTTATTACACGACCGCTTCATGCTGCCGCACTATATCTGGTCGGACATAAAAGAAGTGGTGCAGGACTTAAATGAGCACGGCATCGAATTCGATCTCGACTGGCTGTTGCCGTTTGAGGAATTCCGCTTCCCCCACTACGGTAGGGTGCAGCTCGATGACATCACTCTGGAAGTGCGTTGGGCGATCGAGCCCTGGCATGTGCTGGGTGAGGAAGTGGGCAGTTTCGGCACCGCGCGCTATGTGGATTCCTCCGTGGAACGGGTGCAGATCAAAGCCTACGGCCTGACCGACAGCCGCTACATCATCGTCTGCAACGGCCGGCGGGTGCCACTCAATGCCACGGGGCGGCAGGGTGAATATGTCGCCGGCGTGCGCTATCGCGCCTGGCAACCGCCTTCAGCGCTGCATCCCACCATTGGCATACATGCGCCGCTGGTGTTCGATCTGGTGGACACCTGGAACGGTCGCTCCATCGGCGGTTGCACCTATTACGTGTCGCACCCGGGCGGGCGCAGTTACGACACCTTCCCGGTCAATGCCTTTGAGGCGGAATCCCGCCGAGTGAATCGCTTTACCGATATCGGCCATACCCAGGGGCCCTATACACCGCGACCATGGGTGGACGCCAAGCGCGTGTTTGAGACCCATCGTGGACCGCGCCCTATGACCCCGCCAGCGCCGGAAGCGAGTGCAGAGTATCCACACACACTCGACCTGCGTCGCCTTTTTGAATAGCGCTTCTGGCGAAATTTTGCGCAAGGGGGAAGAATGTGCAGCCATAACAATATGAGCCGCTTCGCGGCTCCGTAATTACCGGCGGACCCTGTTGTGCAAGATTCCAAACCCGGCCTTTCCAGCCTCGACCAATTCCAACATCAAACCGGGGAGGCGGCGGTGCGCGACGAATCCCGCAACCCCGACGGCAGCGTCCGCGACGTGTGGCGCTATCTGTTGGATGGGGTGATTACCCTGGGTGCGGCGGGCCTCGGTGAACGCCAGGAAAAAGCCCGGCGCATCCTGCGCGACGATGGAGCCACTTACAACGTCTACGGTCCGGAGCATGCCGCCATGCGGCCCTGGGAGCTGGACTTGGTGCCGTTTGTCATCGGTAGCGACGAGTGGGCCAAAATCGAATCCGGCCTGTTGGAGCGGGCGGAGTTGTTCAATCTGCTGTTGCGCGATCTCTACGGGCCGCGCGATCTGATCCGCACCGGCGTTATCCCACCGGAAGCGATCTTTGCCCACGGCGGCTTCCTGCGCGCCTGCGCCGGCATTCGCCTGCAGGGCGATCACGATCTCATCATCCACTCCGTCGATATGGTGCGCACCAGCGGCGGCGACATGTGCGTCTTTGCCGACCGCAGCCAGTCTCCCAGCGGGGCCGGCTATGCCCTAGAGAACCGCACGGTGATGTCGCGAGTGCTGCCCAGTTTGTTCCGCGACAGCCAGGTGCACCGGCTCGCGCATTTCTTTCAGCGCCTGCGCGCCAAGCTCAGTCAGCTCGCTCCCAATGTCGACGAGCCGCGGGTGGTGGTGCTGACGCCGGGCGCGCTTAACGAAACTCACTTCGAACACGCATACCTCGCCAATTACCTCGGCTACCCGCTGGTGCAGAGCGGCGATCTGATGGTGCGCAACGGCTTTGTCTGGATGAAATCCCTGGAAGGGCTGATGCGGGTGGACGTGATTCTGCGCCGGGTGGACGACTGGTTCTGCGATCCCCTGGAATTGAAAAGCGATTCCCAGCTCGGTGTGCCCGGGCTGCTAGGCGTGGCGCGGCAGAATCGCGTCGCCATTGCCAATCCCCTCGGTTCCGGTGTCCTCGAAAATCCGGTGCTGTTGCGCTATCTGCCGCAGATCGGCAAGCGCCTGCTCGGCCGCGAACCGCGCCTGAAATCGGTGGCCACCTACTGGTGCGGCGACCGCAAGGATATGGCCTATGTGATGGCCAATCTCGACCAGCTGATCATCAAACCGATTTTTCGCGGCATGGGACGCAGCCAGACGTACGCTGACATGAGCAGTGCCGAACGTACCGCGCTGTTACAGCAGGTCCAGGCGCAGCCGCATCTGTTCGTGGCTCAGGAGCGCATAGTGCCGTCCCACGTGCCCACGGTGATTGCGGGGCAGCTGCAGCCGCGGCCGGCGATTCTGCGCACCTTTGCAGTGGCCAGCGAATCCTCCTATTCGATCATGCCCGGTGGTTTGACCCGGGTCGGCCTAACCCTCGGTTCACCGCTGATCTCCAACCAGTTGGGCTCGATCAACAAAGACACTTGGGTGGTGGCGTCGGAACCGGAGCGCCCGGTGGAAAACATCCCCCTCGGCGAGCGCCGGCCGCAGCAACAGCAGTCGGTCGGCCTGCCCAGCCGGGTGGTGGAAAATCTCTTCTGGCTCGGCCGCTATGCCGAGCGCGCCGAGACTTGTCTGCGGGTGCTGCGCACGACTTTTGTGATGTTGAACGGCGCGGAGATACTGCCGCGCAACTGCCGTCATCTCTTGCTGCGCGCGGTCACCGAAGTGACTTCCACCTTCCCTGGCTTCAGTACCCAGCCAGATCTGCTCGACGACCCGGAAAAGGAATTGCTGGCGGTGGTGCTGGATGGCTCGCGTATGGGCAGTATCCGCGCCTGTTTGCAGGCTATGCTCAATTGCGCCGAAGAGTCGAAGGAGTTGCTGTCATCGGACACGCTGCGGGTGATCAACGATATCCGCGATGTCATGACCGGCCTGGACGACGCTCTTCAGGGTGGCCTTACGTCGGCGCCGGAAGAGGCGCTCGATCCCCTGGTGACGGCGCTGATGGCGCTGTCCGGTCTCAGCCAGGAGAGCATGATCCGCGGCGTGGGCTGGCGCTTTATGGAAATCGGCCGGCGCCTGGAGCGCGGCCTGCAGATCATTACCCTGATTCGCGCGCTGTTAGTGCGCGAACTGGCGGACGGCGAACAGGCGACGGTGTTGCTCGCCATGTTGCAGGTTCTGGAGGTGCTGATCACCTACCGCCGCCGCTACCGCGCCCGCATGGATATCGCCCAGGGGCTGGAGCTGACCTTGATCGACACCAGCAACCCGCGCTCGCTGATCTACCAGTTCGAGCAACTGCAGGCGCATATCGCCAACTTGCCGGAAGTCGGTATTTCCAGCCGCGAACTGCAGGCGGAACAGCGCGCCCTGCTGGAGGCCAACACGACACTGCGGCTGAGCCATCTGGTGGACCTGGCGCGCCCCGGCGACGACAGCGGCCGGCGCGACGAACTGGATCAGGTGCTCAGCCGCCTTTATCACTTGCTCACCAGCATAGGTAACGTCGTGAGCGACAAATACTTCGACCATAGGGTCGGGCCGCAACAATTGGTGCGCGCGGTTTGGGAGGGTTGATGCGCTATCAGATTACCCATGTCACCGATTATCGTTACAGCATTCACGTGGGGCGCTGCTACAACCTCGCCCACATGGTCCCGCGGGATACAGGTCGCCAGACCTGCACCCGCAGCCAGATCCGCGTCAATCCGAGCCCGGCGAGCACTCATAAACACCAGGATTATTTCGGCAATCAGGCCTTCTTCTTCGCCATCCAGAAAAATCACGATCACTTGAGCATCACCGCCGAGAGCGAGGTGGAAATGCAGGAGCAGAGCTGGTCGCCGGGATTGGCATTGGGCATGACCTGCGGCGAAGTGCTGGCGCGCTTGCGCTCAAGCACTGCCGCAGAAAGCCTACTGGCGCGGGAGTATGTGCTGGACTCGCCGATGATCCGCCCCTTTGCCGCGCTGCGCGATTACGCCGCGCCTTCCCTGCGCCCCGAGCGGCCGTTTCTGGAAGCCGTGCAGGATCTGAACGAACGTATCTATCGCGATTTCACTTACGACCCGGGCTTCACTACTGTGGCGACACCGCTCCAGGAGGTGCTGGTGCACAAGCGCGGGGTCTGTCAGGACTTCGCTCATTTCGCCATCGGCTGCCTCCGCGCCTCGGGTTTTGCCGCGCGTTATGTCTCCGGTTATCTCGAAACCCTGCCGCCTCCCGGCCAGGAAAAACTGGTGGGTGCCGACGCCACCCATGCCTGGTTCGCGGTCTATTCGCCGGAGGAGGGCTGGTTCGAATTCGATCCCACCAACGACAAGATCGCCGGTGATCAGCACATAGTCACGGCTTGGGGGCGGGATTATTCCGACGTGACGCCCCTGCGCGGGGTGATTTTTGGTGGCGGTGACAAACACGATCTCAGCGTCGCAGTAACAGTGCGGCGGCTGGTTTAACAGAAGATTTGTTCAGGTGTGATAGATAATCGCCTGATTACGTCCGGCACGCTTGGCGTTGTAAAGGCCGCGATCGGCGGTGTCGATCCACATGGTGGGGTCGCTGATCTTGGGGGTGAGTTCGGCGATGCCGAGGCTGATGGTGTAGTTGATGATGTGCTGCTCATAAGGCACAGATGAC
>JBQGED010000442.1:0-2276 GCA_052039425.1 Sphingobacterium griseoflavum
TTCGGTCGCTTAGATCTAAGGTTTCCGCCGTCCGGCGCGCCTGGTTCAGGTAGCGGTCGTCTATATCGAAGGCAGTCACCCGAGCGCCGCGGCGGGCCAGCTCGAAACTGTAATAGCCGGCGTTGCAGCCGATATCGAGCACCTGCATGCCGGACATATCCTGCGGCAGATACGGTGAAATTTGTTGCCATTTGGAGCTGGGAAAATCCCCGAGAAATTGCTCAGTGGCAGGCTGCTCACCATCCGGCATTTGAATATTCTGTAGCCAGGGGCCGAGTTGTTCGATTTGTTTGGTTATCGCTGTGGACGCCATACAGGTTCTCCAGTTTCAAGCTTTATCAAGGGTCGGATCACACCCCTGAGAAAATCCCTCTTCAGGAAATCCATCGAGTGTTTTTCTTTTGAATGGTTGTCTTAGGGATGTAAATGATCGTCTTACGCATGCAGGCGGATCTCCTCAACCGTCATCACCGGGAGGCTGACATGCTCCAACTCCTCCAGAATATTGAGCAGTTGATCCACCCGATGTGTGCAGGTGTGGTGTTTGCGGATAGTGTCGAGCGCGTGCTCTGCCTGCGCTTGGGCCAAGTCGCCATCATGCAACAGGGTCCGCAAATGCCGTTGCATCTCTTCGCTATTGCGCGCCACCAGATAATCGCGCCCAGGGCTGAACAGTCCCTCGCTGTCCTGCCAGGGTGCGGACACCATGGGTATGCCGCAGGCCATGGCTTCAAACGGTCGAATGGTTGGAACGCCTGGCAGGCGTGGCACATTCACAGTGACACGGTGATTGGCGAAGATTTCCGGCACGCGAAAATTCGGCAGCCAACCGCAATAGTGAATGCCCTCTAGTGCAAATTTCTGCAGCACCTCCCGTGGGTAACGCACGCCATAGACGTGGCAACGCATCTGCATCTCGTGCACTGGCTTGCAGAGAAATTCCGCCAATACCTTACTGCGTTCATCATCTCCCCCGTTGCCCACCCATACCAAATCGCCAGCGGGGAGGTTGGGGTTGGGGTCGCGGGGATAGAACACGCGGGTATCGGCCGCTTCGTGCCATGTCCACACGTTTTGCGTCCAGCCGTGTTTGCGGTACAGATCGGTGAGCACCTCGCCGAAAGACAGTACCCCGTCGTAATAATCCAGGCGAAAGCGGTGTAGCCATGAGGGATCGCTGGCGGGCCGATGATGGGTGTCATGGAACAGCAGGCGGAAATCCAGATCACGGTTGCCGCCAGCCTGGAGATGGTTGCGCAATTCTCCGAAACCGTTCACCAGCCAAGGCTCATTCCATTCATGCACGATTACCACATCGGAGTCGGCCGCCACTCGCACCATATCCAGACTGTCGGGCGTATAAATGCGTGTGCTGAGATTTGGGTAAACGTCATAAAAGGTATTCAACGCCGCAGTACCGTGGTCGCTCAGCAGATTTTCCCGGCTCCATGAGTTTTCCGGTTCATATACTTGGACTTCATGGCCCCGGGCAAGCAGGTCGGATACCACGCCGCGAAGAAAATGTGCGCTGCCGTGATTCCAGTCGGATTCGAGAGACTGGTAGAAAAAACTGAACTTCATTGGAAAGCTCCGGACTGAACGGTAGAAAAAGGAGATACGGAAGGCATCGGCACCCGGTGTTGGCGCGGTAAAGTCCCTTGCGCGAATTGACGCTTCAGTGACTGGTATAAGTGCATATAGCCTGCGGCCATACGACAATGAGAGTAACGCTGGGAGCGGCGCCAAGCGCGCTCCATCATGCGGGTGAGATGGCCCGGGTCGTCTATCAAGGATTCAACGCAGCTGGCGAGATCAGCCGGGTCGTCAGGGTTCACATATTCGGCCGCATCCCCCCATATTTCTCGCAGGCTGGGAAGATCGCCCAATACCAACGCGCAGCCGGCGCGGGCTGCCTCCAATATTCCCAGGCCGAAGGGCTCGTAGCGCGTCGGTGCAATAAAGATGCTGGCGCGCAGGAGACGGTCGGCCAGCTCTTCCTGATTGAGCGGCCCTAAATGGTGAACCTTTCCGCGCCCGTCACTTTCTGTTCCCTGTAGTGCGCCGGCCACCTGAATTTTCCAGGGCGCCGCGGGGCGGAGTTTCTGCAAAGCGGCGATGTTTCTGGCCTCGTCCCACAGTTGGCCGGTGCTGAAGATCAGCGGTTCTACAAAGGGCACCTTCGCCTCGGGCGAGGGTAATAGCGTGGGGAAATCCCGGCCATTGAAGATAACCAATGGTGCATCGATCGGGCCGTAATAGTGGACCAAAGCGTCCAT
>JBQGED010000443.1:0-9626 GCA_052039425.1 Sphingobacterium griseoflavum
CATCGCGATCAACTCACCCCCGGCATCGCCTCCCATTACCTGACCTCCATACAGCCGGGGGAAGCAGTGCGTCTCTACCCCCACCACAACAAACGCTTCCGCCTGCCGGACGATCCCCAAGTGCCGCTGATCCTGCTGGCAACCGGCACGGGCATCGCGCCCTACCGCGCTTTTATCCATAGCTTTGCGCGCAGCGGGCGTAGTCACCAGTGCTGGCTGTTGCTGCGGGAGCGGCGCTTTGAGGAGGACTTTCTTTATCAGCTGGACTGGCAGACCGCCCTGCGGGACGGGTCCCTGCACACGTTGACTGCGGAATTTATCGATGACGACGCCCGCCAATCTCTCGCAGATTCCCTGATCCCGGAACTGGCGGACTGGGTGGCGTGCGGCGCGCATTTGTATCTGTGTGGGGAAAAGGAACCGCTGGCAGAGCTGGAGGCGATGGTAAGCGCCTGCGCGGCAGAGCCCTGGCAACAACTTCAGGCGGAGAAACGCCTGCATCGCAACCTGTACTGAGGAGATGGCCGTGGAATTGATCAGAACCTGTGACCTGACTCAGCCGGTGGAACAGCTGCACAGCAACGAACAACTCAAGGCGCGCAGCCGTTATCTGCGCGGCAATATTGCGGAAGGTCTGGAGGTGCCATTCACTGGCGCGGTGCCCGGGGACGACACCTTGCTGATGAAATTTCACGGCATCTATCAGCAGGACGACCGCGACAAACGCGGCGAACGCACCCAGCGGCGGCTGGAACCCAACTATCAATTTATGGTGCGCATGCGCATTCCCGGCGGCCGCCTGACCGCGCATCAATGGTTGCGGCTCGATGCCCTTTCCGACCGTTACGCCGAACGCGGTTTGCGCATCACCACCCGCCAGACCATTCAGCTGCACGGCGTGCGCAAACGCCACCTGCGGGCAACACTGCAAGCCATTCGCAACGCGGGGCTGGACACCATTGCCGCCTGCGGTGATGACAGCCGTGGCGTTGTCTGTGGCGCAGATCCGGCGCGCTCACAGGTGCATGCCCAGGTCGCCGCATTGGCCAAAACCACCAGCGACCGGCTGATTCCCCGCACCCATGGCTATCGGGAAATCTGGTATCAGGAGCCTGCGCGGGAAAATCCGGCCGAAGAGCCGGTTTACGGCGAGCTGTATCTGCCGCGCAAATTCAAAGTGGGCTATGTGATCCCGCCCATCAACGACATAGATGTGTACGGCCAGGATCTGGGTTTTATCGCCATCACTGAAGGTGACCGCCTGCTGGGATTCAACGTCTGCGTCGGCGGCGGCATGGGGCAATTGGATAACCGTGACGACAGCTATCCGCGCCTGGCGGGGGAAATCGGCTTTATCAGCCCGGAGGAAGCGCCGGAATTTGCCGAGATCGTAATGGGCATCCAGCGGGATTTCGGCGACCGCAAAGACCGCCATCGCGCCCGCTTCAAATACACCCTCGACCGGTTGGGCACGGACTGGTTTATCGCCGAGCTGGAACAGCGCCGGGGCAGACGGCTGGAGCCAGCACACCCGGTGACATTCACCCAAAATGGCGACAAGCTCGGCTGGGAGCACGGTGGCAACGGGCGTTGGAACGCCACCCTCTATATCGAAAGCGGGCGTATTCAGGGTGCGCTCAAAAGTCAGTTGCAGGCGTTTTTTTCTCAGTACGGCGGCGGCGTTCGCCTGACCACAAATCAAAATCTCCAGCTGACGGATATCGGCGAATACGAGTTGGAGCAGGTGCGGTGGCGGCTACAGGATATCGGCCTCGCGGCGCGGCTGGAGCCGGACTCCCAGGCGGCTTACACATTGAGCTGCGTCGCACTGCCCACCTGCGGTCTCGCCATGGCGGAGGCAGAGCGCTACACCCCGCGCTTTCTCCAGCGCTTCAATCAGCTCAAAGCCCGGCACAACATCGCCGATAAACCCATTACCTTGCGTCTATCCGGCTGTCCCAACGGCTGCGCCCGGCCGTATATCGCGGAAATCGCCCTGACCGGCCGCGCTCCCGGCCTGTACAACCTCTACCTGGGCGGCAGTTTTCACGGCGACCGTCTGGCCAAGCTCTATGCCAGCAATTTGGACGAAACCCGAATTCTGCAGGCGCTGGATGAACTCTTCGCCCGCTATGCCGCCGCGCGCAAACCCGGCGAGCACTTCGGCGACTTTTTGTGGCGAAGCCGCATTCTCGCCGCCAACGACTCACCTGTTAATTAATGTCCGATAGGTAATCACCATGTCCCAGTTTTTATTCATCCAGAGCCAGGACCCTTTTACTGAGGTGGCCGCCAGCCGCCAGTACCAGCTCGCCGCCGAACTCGCCAAGGCGGGCAATCAGGTGCAGGTATTGCTGGTGCAGAACGGGGTTACGCCGGCGCGCAAGGGCGCGAATTGCCCCGCTTTCGATGCGCTGCTGGCGTCCTCCGCAACCGTATTGGCCGACGAATTCGCGCTGCGTCAACGCGAGTTTGCGGACAATCATCTGCGCGATGGTGTACAGCCGGCGGAGATAAGTTTGGTAGTAGATGCCATGTTGGCGGGCCACAAGGTTATGTGGAACTGATGGGAGCGCTGCATATGAACAACACCATAAACAACACTCTGACTTTCGCTTTTATGGACCCGCCGTTCGAAAACGAGCGCACCATAACCTTCTTCCGTTTGCTGGATGCCGCCCTTGAGAAAAATGCCAATGTGCGCGTATTCGCCTATGAGGGCGCCGTGGCCCTTGCCTTTGCCCGCCAGCACCAACACGGCAACGCGGTGCATGGCCGCGACACTGAAGCGGAAAACCATCCGCTGACCAAAGATTGGATTTCCGCACTGCAACGCAAGTCCAAAGACAAAGGGCTGACCTTTGAGTGGATCAACTGCGGCCTGTGCGTGGACGAGCGCGGCGTCAACGAAGCCGTCGAAGGCTGTGGCCGTGGCGGTCCCGCCGACCTCTGGCGCTACGCCAGCGAATCCCGTAACACCCTCGCCATTGGCACCCGCTGAGGTAACGAACATGAAAGTACTGCAAGTCATCGACCAGGCATTTCGCACCACGGGCGAAGAACAGGACGACACCATTCTGTGGCTCACCCAGTGCATGCGCGGCGCCGGCGCCGAACTGGAAGTTCTGCTCACCGGCCACGGGGCCTACTACACCGTGCAATCCTGCACCCAGCCGGCGCTGAAATTCGGCGATTGGCAACAAACCCAGCCCGCGGACATCACCCAAGACATAGGCCGCCTGCGCGAAAAAGGTGTGCCGGTTTATGTGGAGCGGGAAGCACTGCAAGAGCGCGGACTTTTCGGCTTGCCAGTGTTGCCGGGAGTTGAAGTCATCAGCCGGGATGCAGTGGTGAAACTCTACGAAAACGCCGACCAGATTTGGCATTGGTGAACCGTGAAGCCGCGCATTCATATCAAACGCATTTACGATCCGCCCGCCAAGGACGATGGGCTGCGCGTACTGGTGGATCGCGTTTGGCCGCGCGGTAAAAAGAAAGAGCAACTGCACCTGGATGCCTGGTGGAAAGAAGTTGCCCCCAGCACCGAACTGCGCAAATGGTTCAATCACGATCCCGATCGATGGGATGTTTTCTGCGAGAGTTACGACGAGGAATTAAATACCAATCACAAAGAGCTGGAATCGCTGCTGCAACCTCTCCTTAAAGAGCATCCTAAAACCATCACCCTGCTTTATTCCGCCCACGACACTGAACACAACCAGGCCATAGTGCTGCGCGACTTTCTGCAAAAACATTTCAAGAAACACTGACCTATGCCCAATGACCTGCATCCCGCCCTAAAAACACCGCTGCTAAAAACCCTCGGTTGCGAGCTGCCCATTATGTTGGCCGGGATGGGCGGAGTGGCGCGGCATAAGCTGGCGGCGGCCGTGTGTCAGGCGGGCGGTTTCGGCGTGATGGGCATGGTGCGCGAGCCAGTGGCGTTGATCGAGGCGGAAGTGCGTGCGCTACGGGAAATCACCGACCGGCGTTTTGCCATCAACTTGATTCCAGCTTCCACCAACCCTGAGCTTTTGCGCGACCAAGTGGCGACCTGTCTGCGCTTGAACGTGCCCGCCATGGTGCTGTTCTGGGAGGTGGATAAACCGCTCGTGCGTCATCTGAAAGACGAAGGCGTGCAGGTCATCCATCAAGTAGGCAGCGAGCGCGATGCCGACCTGGCGCTGGCGGCAGGCGTGGATGTGTTAATCGTTCAGGGATACGAAGCGGGTGGGCATGTGCGCGGCACCACCAGCCTGTTCGGACTTCTGCCAGTGATCGCTGCCAAAAGCCCGGTGCCGGTAGTGGCCTCCGGTGGCATCGCCAGCGGTCGCGCCTTGGTTGCGGCTTTAGCCCTGGGCGCTCAAGGGGCGAGTTTGGGAACTGCGCTCCTCGCCACTCACGAATCCAACGCCCATCCCCATCACCAGCAGCGCGTACTCGCCGCCTGCGCGGAGGATACGCTCTACACAACCGTCTTTGCCCGCAACTGGCACGAACCGGCGCCGGTGCGAGTGCTTAAAAATGCGGTAACCGAAGGCAAGTATCAGCACGCCGCCCCTGATACCATCATCGGCCAGCAAGACGGTCAGCCGGTTTATCTTTTCTCCACCGACTCACCCTTGGCGGACGCCAGCGGACAATTGGATGATATGGCGCTTTATTGCGGCCAATCCTGTGGCCAGTTTAATCAAGCGTGCAGCGCCGCCGAACGAATTGCATTGATGATCAACGAAGCCACTGACCTGCTGCGCGCTTGGTAAGTGGCTGGGTCCGAGGAAATGATTGATGTCTGTTATTGATTTCTCCGGCGGCGCGGTATTTCTCGACGCTGCCACCATCGATTGCGGCGATGTGGATTTCACCCACCTGCGCAAAGCCGCCAAACTTCTCCACGTCTATCCGCACACCACCGCGCAAGAACTTCCAGGCCGCCATCCGGACGCCTGGTGCGTAATTACCAATAAGGTGAAACTCGACCGTGAATTTTTTCAGGCGCGACCCAGTTTGCGCTTGGTGTGTGTCACTGCGACGGGTGTCAATAACGTGGATTTGGCAGCGGCGGTGGATCACGGTGTTACCGTCGTCAACTGCAAGGGCTACAGCACCGAAACAGTGGCACAACATACCTTTATGCTGCTGCTCGCACTGGTGCGCAGCCTGCCGCAATACCAACACGCGGTGGCGCGAGGGGAGTGGAGCCGCTCACCCATGTTTTGCCTGCTCGATTATCCGTTGCGCGAATTACAGGGTATGAAATTGGGAATTGTCGGCTACGGCGATATTGGCCAGCGCGTGGCGGACATTGCGCGATTTTTCGGCATGGACATATTGATTGCCGAACGCCCGGAAACCGCGCCGCGTCCCGGACGATTACCGTTTGCAGAAGTGCTGGCCCGCTGCGATATTCTCACCCTGCATTGCCCACTTACAGCGGACAACGCCCAATTGATCAACACAACTACGCTCGCGTTAATGCAGCGCGGCGCGTTCTTGATCAATACCGCCAGGGGAGGATTAATTGACGAGGATGCGCTAGTTGAAGCTCTGCGTGAGAAAAAATTGGCCGGCGCCGCGCTGGATGTACTTTCCACCGAACCGCCTCCTGCAGATCATCCTCTTTTGCAAGCAAAAGTGCCGAATTTAATTCTCACTCCCCACTGCGCCTGGGCCAGCGCGGAGGCGCGACAAACGGCGATTGATCAAACCGTAGAAAATATTGTGCAGTGTATGAAAGCGTTTGATGAATAATTCATACATCTATTTTCTTTGCCGAAACAACGCCGTCCACGACTCGCATATGCGTATGCGTATGCGAAATCACCTACCGCATCGACCGGATCAGCTCCATCAAATTGCGATCGTGGTTATTCCGTATTTCTGGCTCTATATCAAATATCATGGTCTCGCCATTCGCGCGGGAGTATGGTCGCCATTCCGGTAGTTTTCCGTCGTTGGGATTTCCGGTTTTGGCAAAGTTGATCCAGGCGGAGCTCATCATATCCGCGACCACACGGGCCTCGTCGCTGGTGCCGGTCCAATGTTTACCCAACTCAATATTATTAAAAGCCAGTGGTACATCGAGTCCGTGGAACGATCCCTTGCTGCTCTCCTCCACCGGGCTTTTCCACGTTAATAAATAGCTATAAACCGGTGCACTGGTTTCCGCTGCGCGGGCATCGGCGGTCACTATGGTGTTGGGCCGAAAAAGCGTGTCGATGGAAAGCAAATCCTGCGGTGAATAATCAGGATAAGCCTCTGCAAAAAACTGGATATAGGTATCCGTTTTATCCGCATAAATTTTTTGCAAACGCTTCTTGGCTTCATCCTCCGTTAGATTTTTCTCGCCATAGGCGGTTTGCACCAGCTCATTCAAGGTGGTGCCAATCAACAGCGGAATATTCTTGGACATTTCCGAAAATGTTGGCGTAAACGGTTGTTGCAATAAGTTGACGCCATCTGGCACGGGACCAAAGCCGAACATAGTGGTCGTGCCCGGTTTGCGCAAACCGACCGTTTTTTCCAAGGCTTTGTTGCCCGCCGCCACCAATTGTTTATAGGGCATGGTATGGAGCTGATCAAAATTTTCCGCTGTAAGTTCCAGCGTTTCCACCAGCGCTTTGCCCACAGCGGTGGATTTTTCCTTGGTCATTACATTGACCAAAGTGCCGCTTTGAATAATCGCTTTGTGAAACAAACCTTTTGCGGCCGGCATGGACATTAATGTACCGACTTTGCCGCCGCCACCGGACTCGCCAAAGACCGTGACATTTTCCGGATCGCCGCCAAAACCGCGAATATTCTGCTGCACCCATTGCAAGGCCGCGACCACATCAAGCATGCCGACATTAGCGGAATGTGCGTACTGCTCACCAAAGGCAGACAAATCCAGAAATCCCAAAATATTCAGGCGATGGTTGACGGACACCAGCACTATATCGCCTTTCTGTGCCAACATTTTGCCGTCGGACATAGGGTCGTCACTCGCCCCCACGCTAAACCCGCCACCATGCAACCAGAACATCACGGGCCTTTTTTTGCCGTCGTTCACTCCCTGTGTCCAAACATTTACGGTAAATAATTTTTGCTCGTCCATGGCGGTTTCCGGCGACCAACTATTCACCTGCATCGCAATCGGGCCAAATTGCGTATGCTCGCGCACTGCCGCCCACGCATCCGGCGCCCGCGGTGGCATAAATCGCTCGGCTTGGGCATAGGGAATTCCATTAAAACTGTAAACCCCATCCTCCACGCTTCCCGAAATTAAACCATAGTTGGTTTTCACTACAGGCTTTTGCTGGTGTTGGGTGGATGTGCAAGCCGCCAGGCAAAAAGCGCTTATTAATCCGGTAATCAATGAAAATCTGCTGGCAATTTTTGTCATTTTTTTCATGGTATTTTCTCGTTTAAAGACTGCCGAATAAGGTAGCACAACTATGGCGGCCAGGATTCCCTCTCTGCTCCGTTACGCATAAAACAGCGGATAGCGGAGAGAACTTATAGGACGGAATTTTCAGCCCATCTTTTTAATGGGTTTGAACTCATGTCATTCCGCTTCAAATTTTTGTTTCTCAACTTTTTATTGATAATTTTTCCGCGCCGCCTTGCCACCTCCTTTTTAACAGCATTTGATACGTTTTCCACAGTCTGAAATTCACTTGGCTGATAAAATTACCAAGTCGATAAGTCATATCGACTATTTCAATAAATCTTATAAAAATAATATTACGGCGCGGTAGAGAGTGTTCGATCACTCAACATCGGCACCTGCGATCCCAAGTACCACAAAACCAATCCATAGCAGGGCACACCAAAATGAAAACTCTATTAAAAAAATGCTATTTGGCTGCAATCGTAGCCGGACTTGTTGCCTGTGGCGGAAATGCGGGAGGCGGTTCTTCGTCGTCTAGCAGTTCCTCCTCCAGCAGCAGTTCGTCTACGAGCAGCTCATCCAGCAGTTCGTCATCCAGCAGCTCTTCGAGTTCCTCATCGTCGAGCAGCTCATCATCCACCTCAAGCTCCGGCGGCGCAGTCACTTGTACGCTGCCGAATTTGCCGGACGCTAACGCGCTAACCAATACCGGAATCAAATTGCCTGATCCTTTCACTTTTTATGACGGAACACCGGTGAATACAAAGGTTCAGTGGGAGTGCCGACGTCAGGAAATTCTGGCGATGGCCGCCAAATATCTTTATGGGCCCGTGCCGGGCGATTGCGATGAAGTATCGGGAACAGTTAACGGCAACTCTATTTCCATTAACTGTAAGGTCGGCAGCCGTACCGGACAATTCTCTGCCAGCATTAACGGTAGCGGTCAGGTCATTGCGGTAAATCTGGCTGGCGGCATTGTTCCGCAAGGCAGCAAAGCCCTGTCATTCGGCAGCGGCTTTGAAGGCGGCATACGCACGCTTTACGGCCTGCAGGAACTCAACCCGAATATCGCCCATGGCTGGATGATCAATCGAGTGATGGATGTGCTGGAGAAAAATCCCGGCAGCGGACACGACCCCAGCAAAATCATGGTAACGGGATGCTCTGGCTGCGGCAAAGGGGCCTTCCTCGCCGGCGTTTTCAGTCGCGTACCTATGACGGTGATTGTGGAATCCGGCGGTGGCGGCGGTACTAGCTGGCGCATGACGGAATGGTTCCGCAATGGTGCCGGTCAGCCCCGCTGGAGCTGCAACTCTAAGCCACAAGGTATCGACAATTTGGAAAACAACGGTGCCTGTGGCCCCTGGGTCACCAGCGCGGCGCAACCTTTCCGCTCCACACCCTCCCGAGTCAATAGCCTGCCGTTCGATCAGCATCTGTTGCTGGCCACCATTGCGCCGCGCTACCTGGTGCACTTTACCAATGCCAATGGCCAGAATTCCTGGTGCCATTTAGCTGGCACCAGTGAAGCGCTCGCCGCTTGGGCCGCTTATCCGGTCTTCCGGGCTTTGGGTGTGCCGCAAAATATGGCGTTTGAAGTGTACAGCGGCAATCACTGTGGCGTGGGTGATACCGGTATCGCTGCGAAAATGTTTGACCGCGCTTTCCACGGCAATAACGGCGTGGACTCCGGTGGTATCAAAATTCAGGACAACCGCGTGCAAATTCCGGTCAGCGAATGGAAAACCCTGTTTATCGACTGGAATATGGACAAAGTTCTCCAGTAACGCGTTATCACTTTGCTCACCTTGTGACTTCCGGATCCAACGCAATTGGATCCGGTTTTTCTTTTTATTTTTCGGCTCTTAAGTGCCCCCACCCTTCTCGAACGCTCACACCCTATAAATTGCCTCGGATTACGGTTACTCTGCGACAACTTCACCCTTACACACTAATCGCTCAACGGAGGTCTTATGGCTCATGATGGAGTAGTGATCAGTTTTGGTGCCGCGGATGGCGGTGCGGTTTGTGCTGGATGGCTGCGCGATCAACTACATGCAAGGCTCGGCATCCCTAAAGATCTCATTTATTTCGATACCTTGACACTGCTGGACAAGCCGAGAACGACACCGGAGAGGAGAGGTGGAACCTCGGGCGCAATGGCCGCCATCAACCCGCTCTGGCAGCTCTATTACAAGGAGGCGATGGGCAAGGCCGAGTGGATGATTTTTATCATCACCAAAGAGTGGCTTGC